>JAYSXU010000455.1:0-4158 GCA_043716965.1 Fimbriiglobus sp. | reverse complement strand
ACGCAACTCGCCCCATTGTAGACCGGGCCTAACCCGTCCTTTTCGGCCTCGACACTCTCGAAACCTTTCCTGTCCGCATCAAAACTGGCCTGAAGAGTTTTCTTGACTTCCTCTGGGGTACTGGAGTCGATCGTGTTCGGGATGTTGTCGTAGCCTGCGGGCGCTGGCGTGGCCGGAGGTTTGGTCACATCGTTCGCCGTGATTGTCGCGGTAAAAACTGCTAGCACGAAGATTAAAGCGCATAAATGCATGCGGAACAACAGACTCATGACACACTCCTTCAAACTAGGTACTTTCTCAAACGGCTGGTTAGTCTTCTCGGCAAAAGTTTATCAAAGGAATGTTCAGTGTAAATGAAATTTAGCCGCAAAATGGCGAAAATTATCTGATTACTGTCAGGTCGAAATTCCTACCACGCCTGAATACAGGAGATGATAAGGCGGACTAGTGTTCAATAGAAGCTGGCAAGTCAACTATCGCGTCTTTATGAAATCGCCGGATAGCTTAGGATGAACCGCTTCAATGGAAGAAATACGCCGAACAGGGGGGTGGGAGTCGTTTCTTCCAACAAAACTGTTGCGAGTTCGCTCAGATTTGATACTGTGGCAATAACCAGCTCATAACGGCTTGCATTAACAACACCAACTTTTGTCGCTTCGACACTTCGGGGCGTTGACTCCACACGTCGTATTGGATCGCTTCAATTGTTGACAAAATCGCGCGACCACCGCCAATGAAAAGCTCCACATCCAGGCGCGCCATGCCGGGCAAATCGTTGAGCAACAACGAACCCCGATCGAAGTAGCCCCGAGTGCGATCCACTTCAAACTTCATCAACTCTGCGAACGCCGTGGTGTACCGTTTCGCATTCCAATCGGCATCGCTGAAGTTGAAGCGGCGTTGGTCTTCGATCGCAATGTAACAACGGCCTTTTGCCGCATCGCGGGCCACATCTTGCCAGAAGTTGGCGAGTTGCAACCCGGTACAAACTTCATCGGAAAGCCTAGCCCGTTCGGGTGTGTAGCATTCAAACAGGTACAAGACTAGGTGTCCGACGGGGTTCGCCGAGTTGCAACAGTACCCGAGAAGTTGCTCGAACGTGTCGTACTGCTTGACGTGTTGGTCTTGCTCAAAGGCAAGTAACAAGTTCAAAAACGGCTCACGGGGGATGTGAAACTTCGTAACCGTTGCTTGTAGTGCGATCATCACCGGGTGTGTCGGACTTCCGTCGTAGCAGCCATGCAATTCGCGTCGCCACCATGCCAACAAGTCGAGTGCCTCCTGCCCCCCACTTGTCTCATCGGCGAGATCGTCGGCCCAGCGGCAGTAGGCGTAAACGGCGTGAAAGTGGGGCACGAGCCGGCGGGGAAGAAGTGCGGAGACGACGGTGAAGTTTTCGTAATGCGACTTGGTGACAAACGCACAATACGACCGGGCCGCAGCCAGTGACAACCACTTGTCACCACTCTGCGGCCCGTGCTTCGATAACTCGGCAGCGAAATCCCACGGCACAGGTTTACTTCTTCGCTTCCAGAATCGTGATCGGCGTGGACAGATTGAACGTCAACCCATCGATATCAAATTCACCTTCCACTAACACCGCGCGGAGTCCCGTGGTTGGTGCTTCGATTGGCACACGGGCTTGCATCGGTAATGACTCCATGACCGGAATCTTGGACAAATCTTTTGCAGTCCAGGTCGCTTGGCGGAAGTCTCGTGTTGTCGAATCCGCCACCCAAAGACGAAGGTTTTTGGTCGGCGTGTCAAATCGCAATGCGTACTCTTGGCCGTCTTTCGTCGTCACGTTTCGGCCCTCAAACATCGGCAGCTTTTTATCGGTGATCTGACTGCGGCAAAAAGCAGCCAGTGTGGTCACGGCGCGTTCGGGGAAGAGTTGTTCCTTGCCGTTGGTCCGTTCTCGCAAGCCGTGGCCGGCGTTCGGAACGTACAACACGTGCTTTTCACCCTTGAGTTCATCCCAGTACGTGTTGAGCGCATCTTGTGGCCAGTACGGGTCGTTAGTGCCGTTGATAATCATCTTCGGCAGCGTCAGTTTTTCGCGGTAAACGTAGGGGTCTACCATTTGCCAGAGCTTGGTGCCGTCGGTCGTATCCGGGATCGGCACGAGGTTGGCGAGCGTGTAATCCTTAATCATTTCGCTCGGCTTGCCGAACGCAGCGACTTGGTTGCGCATCTGCACCGGGAAGTTCAACGTGTCGATCACCATTGGTGCGATCGCTTTCACACGCGGATCGCCGGTCGCTGCCGTCAACCAACTGGTCCATCCGCGCTTGGAGGCGCCAGTGACGACGAAGGATTTGACTTCAAACTTCCACTCTTCTTTGGCAAAGGCTTGCACGGTGTCCATCGTTTTGATGAGGCTCTTCACCATCGGAAACAGGAGCGGCCAGGACGGATCCTTGGTTTCGAGATATTTCACGAACGTTTCCGCGATCAACGCATCCTCGGTTTTGCCGCCAAAGAGGGGTTGTTTCGGAATGCCGAACAAGAACGCGACCGGGGCTTTGATCTTTTCCGAAAGTTGCGTGGCGATCATGGCACTACCCGCCGACGGGCGGCCACCCTGGTTCCAGAGCACCATCGTGGATTGCGGTTTCGTGTCTTTTGGCATCACGATTTGGAGGTCGTGTTCCCAGACAATGTCTTGCCACTTTTGCGAGACGAGTTTGATGTTGTAAACCGTCGCCGTCGCGGATTGCTTCTTATCGACCAATTTCCAACAGTAGTCCGGTTCGGGTCGCTTGATGTAATCGGTTAACTCGGTCGGCACCGATGGGGCTTGCTGGGCAATGAGCGGAGTGGGTAACACTCCCAGAAGTGCGACGAGGGCGAAGTAATACAATCGCATGGAATTTCCTCAGGAGAGTCTTGGGTAATCCGATTTTACGAACCGAACAGGGATCAGTACTCGCAGGCAGGTTCTTCACTGGCATAGTCTTAACGCATACTATCCCTGGCTGACAGAATGCCAGACGGACTTTCGGAATGGAAGCAGAATCTTTTGCGGTTTCGCACGAATAGCATCCTATCATCGTGCGACGGGGGTGGGTGCCACGCCACAATATCGGCTGCACGGTCGGGTTGACTGCTTATAATGATAACACGCGGCCCGATCAGCCGACTTTTCTGAAGGACTAACTTCGCATGACCGACTGCACTCGTCACATCACGTCTTGCTTTCTCGGCTTGGCCCTGAGTGTGGCTTTCGTCGCAGCGCCCGCAATCGCTCAAAACGCCGTCGCCGACAGCGGCTTGTTCGTGACTGTGCCAAATCCACTCACGAGTGACGGGTATACCCGCATCAAGAACCGGATTGACGCCGCCCGCTCCAAACCGGACGCCCGGCCATCTGTCGTTATTTTTGACTTCAACCCGAACGATAAGGACGCGAACACGCCGGATGTTGGCCCGTGTTACGACCTCGGCGACTACATCGCCAAGCTCACGGACACGGCCACCGTCGGCTACGTCCACCAGAAGGTAACGGGGCACACCGTTCTACCCGTGCTGGCGTGCAATGAGCTAGTTTTTGGCCCGAAAGGTGCCCTGGGCGAAATCATCGCCGCAACCGAACCCGTACTGACAGGGTACCGGGCGAATGCGTACACCGATGTCATTGGCCAGTCGCGGCCCGCCTATCTCGCGCTCGTGCGCAAGATGTTCGACAAGGAATTGCCGCTCCGCAAAGGCCGCAAGGGTAACGTCGATTGGTACGTTGACCTGCGAGAACGCGACAAGTTGGCGAAGGAGAAAATCGAGATCGCCGATAACGCACCGCTTGCACTGGCACCTGATGGCAAGTTGGGGCTGTTCACGGCCAATCAGTTGCGCGACCTCGGGCTGAACCGCCGCACGATTGACAGCCGCCGCGATTTGATTGATGCTTACGGTTTGCCGCCAACCGTGTTGCGTGAAGACCCGCTTGCTGGGAAAGCCGTGGTGGGGTACCGCTACGTCCTTCGTGGGCCGGTCGATGGCGGGATGAAGGAGAGCATGGGCCGGATCATTGCGGAAGCGATCCGGAACAAGGGGAACGTATTTTTCCTCCAACTCGAATGCCACGGCGGTGACCCGCAAGCCGCCCGCGAACTCGCCGAGAAACTGATCGAGTTTCAGCAAAGCGACGACGGCATCCGC
>JAYSXU010000454.1:0-1401 GCA_043716965.1 Fimbriiglobus sp. | reverse complement strand
GACCGTGCCACAACTGATGAGTACGCTGTATCGTGCCATCGGCGTCGATCCGGCCGCGACCTTCACGAACGGCAGCGGTCGCCCGATGTACATTTTGGACGACCGCGAGATGGTCAAAGAATTGCTGTAAGAAACTTGCTATAATGTTGCGTGTGACCGTGTGTTGAACCTGCCTCCCCGTTCTCCTCTGGGGATTTTTTGATGCGATTTGTTGCAATTGGTCTGAGTCTGGTGTTGTTCGTGCCAACGGTCCTGGGGGCTGACGGCTTGACTGCCTTCCCGCCCAAACTGGCGATTCGTGGTTCCGATGATGCGCCGCAACTTTTGATTAGCGGCGGCGCGCCGGATCAACTGGTCGATCTGTCGGGGTCGGCAAGTTACGCCGTTGCCAACTCGACGATCGTTCGCGTCGATCCTACTGGGCGGGTTTTCCCGCTCAGTAATGGTGCCACCGAAATCAAGGCGACGGTCGCGGGGAAGACTGTCGTGGTGCCGGTCGTGGTCGAAGGGATGGAGACCGCCCAGCCGATCAACTTTGCCAATCAAATCGAACCGATCCTGACGAAATTAAGCTGCAACAGCGGCGGCTGCCACGGCAAAATCCCCGGTCAAAACGGGTTTCGTCTGTCACTGCTCGGATTCGATCCCGAACTGGATTACATGACGCTTGTGAAAGAAGCCCGTGGCCGTCGCCTATTCCCTGCTGCCCCGGATCAGTCGTTGTTCTTGCTGAAAGCTGCCGGTGTGGTGCCGCACGGCGGTGGCAAGAAAATGGATGTGGGTTCGGAAGAGTACAAAGTATTGCGGCGCTGGATCGCGTCCGGATTGCCCTACGGCAGTGCGTCCGATCCGGTGATTACAAAGGTCACGGTTTACCCCGAAAGCCGTGTGATTGCCCGGCAAGGTCGGCAACAGCTTGCGGTTCACGCCCATTACTCGAACGGTCGCGTTGAAGACGTGACCCGCCGCACGCAGTTTGAAAGCAATGAAACCGACGTGGCCACGGTCAGCGAAAGCGGATTGGTGCAAACCCTCGCGCAAACCGGGCAAGCGGGGGTCATGATCCGGTTCTCTGGCATGGTGACCGTGTTTCGCACGACGGTCCCACGCCCCGGTCCGGCGGCAGAGTTTGCGTTTGAGTCGAACAACGTGATCGACCAATTCACCAGCAAGAAATGGCGGGAACTCGGGATCGCCCCGTCGGAAGTTTGCACCGATGAGCAGTTCATTCGCCGGGCATCGCTGGACATTACGGGTACGCTTCCCACGGCCGCTGCGGTGACACAATTCGCCGCTGACACAGACCCGGCGAAGCGGGACAAACTGATTGATCGCCTCGTGGATTCGCCGGAATACTCCTTCGTCTTCGCCAACAAATGGGCCGACGTGCTACGGGTCAAA
>JAYSXU010000453.1:0-1406 GCA_043716965.1 Fimbriiglobus sp. | reverse complement strand
ATGGCTGTGCTGTCAGCGTTATTGCACGTGCGACTCCCGAACCGCTTCCCGCTTTGGTGCGACACCACCCGCCGTGGCGTGCAAACTTTATCCGATGCGATCAGCCCCACGTTGCCAGTCTGGGAACAGTACCGATTGGCGTGCGATGTCATCGACAGTTTGCGGGAGCAGTTTCGCGTTCACTCGTGCGAAGTGGTCCCGCTATTGGCGAAGCTCACAGATCGCTTCAGCGAACCAGATCGTGAACCGATCCCCGATGCACGGATGGAAAACCGCAAGTTCTCGGGCTTCTGCACGGACACCTTTCGCTTCCTTGCCGACCTTCAAGTGAACAACGCCAGTGATTGGATGGCAGCCCACCGGGAACGGTACAGCTTCGCGGTGCGCGAACCGCTGGTCGAACTGTGTGAAGCGCTCACGATGCGGTACGTTCGGCCCGTGTTGCAAGGCGAATACGGTTGGGAACTCGAAACGGATGCCCGACCGGGACGCGCCTTATCGAGCATCTGCAAGAACGACTTTGGACGTGCCACGGCCTACAAATCGGAACTTTGGGTGACGTTCTATCGCCGCGATTCGGAGACCAAGCGCAACGACGTGCAATTCTTCGTTCGGCTCGATTCGAGTGGCGTCGCGTTCGGATTTCACCTGGGACGCACGGCACGGGATGCGGGCAAGCGATTCCGCAAGACGGTGCAAGAACACGGCGAGCAACTGTATGCGGCGCTGGTCGGCACGAAGGCGACCGACCAGTGTGGGTTCGGCTCCACACTCGGTGAATCCGCCACGGCTTTCCGCACCGTAGCCGACCTTCGCGCGTGGTCCACGGGGAAGGAATTGTTTGCATGGCGGGCGTTCAAACCTGATTCGCCGATTGTCCGCAACGATGAACTCGTCGGCGAAATCCTGATTACCTTCGACCGCCTGTTGCCACTGTTCGCGGCGGCGGTTAGCCATGACCCGCGACCGCTACTTGCCCGACGTGCAGGCCACCCGGATGCCCGTCCTGCGTTCGATCGTGTTGCGTTCCAGAACACGACGTATCAATCCGATGTGTGGCTGACTCGTTGCCTTGACTTGCTCCAGTCCAAAAAGCAACTGATCCTGCAAGGCGTCCCTGGCACCGGCAAAACGCACGTCGCCCGGCAGTTGGCGCGATTCATCACCGGCGATCGTGGCAACAATGTCCGGCTCGTTCAGTTTCATCCCGGTTACAGTTACGAGGAATTTGTGGAGGGCATTCGACCGCGAACCGTCGAGGTGAACGGGCACAACGAGTTAACCTACCCCGTTGAACCGGGGGTGCTGGCCACGTTTGTCGATCAAGCCATGAAATGCCCCGCCGAACCGCACGTCTTAGTGATAGACGAAATCAATCGCGGCAACCTGCCGCGTGTCTTCGGGGA
>JAYSXU010000452.1:0-4195 GCA_043716965.1 Fimbriiglobus sp. | reverse complement strand
CGTCCGACTGCGGTTCTTCGTTTTCAGCGACCGACATGGGCGTATACTCCAGGCTGAGTGTCAAGATTCTTGATGGCGAGTGTGTTCACGATTCGGGCGCTGTTCACGATTCGGTGTTTTCCTGCTTACAGTCCAACGGACTGACAGCCCTCAGCCCAGGGCAAGGAGGCTTTGCGACGCCGCCCTGTGTCAAGCACCCAACACGGGAGCAGTCTGAAGGACTGCGAGCAACTGCCTGCAAACTCCCGGCTCGCAGCCCTTCAGGCTGCCGGGTCGTGGGTATCGTGTACCCAGGGCGGCACCGAAGCGGCTTGCCCTGGGCTGAGTGCTGCCAGACCTTCGGCCTGTAAACCGGGCGACGCAATCGAATCGGTTGACCGATTGGTGGTACGCTCACCTATTTCTTGCACCCATCGTCCGCCAACTCTGCTGTTACCCGAGGGAACACGGTGCCGGCTTCTTCGATTAGCGTCTCATACTTTCCGGCGTAGCGGCTGGAAAAGTGGATCAGCACCAACTGTTCAACCTTCGCCGTCTTCGCCAGTTCACCGGCTTGCGGGGCTTGCATGTGCTTGTGTTTGCTCGCTTCTTTGGTCTGCGCTTTGGCGTAGAAACTGTCGCAGTACAACCGCCACGCCCCACGCGCGAGCTTTACCAAATCCGCTCTGATGCTCTCCGCCCAGAACGTATCCGTAATGTACGCCACCCGCGCACCCTCGGACTTCGTGAAGTATTGTTCCGCCAACGTGCTGAGTGGGAACCGGCCCCCTTGGATGTCGAGCATCGTTGTGGCAGGGGCGTCGTTGCGTAACAGCCGCAATGCTTCTTGAACCCACGGCCCGCTACGCAACATTCCCTTCGCTAACTTCTCCGTGTCCGGGTGAAAGCCGGTGCGTTCGACTAGCGCGAATGCCAAGCACGGTACCGTATGCTCCACGGCGACGGCTTCGACTTGCAGGTGTTCGTTCTCGTAACATACCGGACCCGCCCACGGTCGCGTTTCCACTTCCGGCGGGGCGAACTTCTTCTTGCACTCGATGCGGCCGATCGTCTCCGTGGTGCCGTTGAGTTCGTGAACTTCCATGACCAGTTGCATGAACGGGAAGAACGGGTGTTCGTAGCTTTTGACCCGGTCGTAAACCTTGCGGATCGTGTTCACCGGCCCGTAGATGTGGAGCGTTTTGTGGGTATCGAGGTTCGCCCGCACGATGCGATCCAACCCGATGAAGTGGTCGATGTGATGATGGGTCACGAAAACCGCTTCGAGGTCCGCAAGCTGCTGCTTCGTGAGGCAACAGTTCTCCCCGCCGTCGAACAAGATTGCGTTATCGCTACCAGGGTAGTCGAGATAAAGCACCGGGTCGCCGATCGAACCGTTCACCAGTTGAATCGTCGAGAAAGCCCGCACCACAGCCATGATGACAACAACAATCGGCGAACCGACTGCCTTCGCTGGGTTCAAAATACAAGAATATCTCACGCAGAGACGCAGTGACGCAGAGTGTCAGAAAAATCTAATCTCTGCGCCTCCGCGTCTCTGCGTGAGACATTCTTCCTTAATCACCCGAGTACGCCACTGTTGTATCAGCTAGGAAACCGAGTTGGAACTTGTCGCGGGCGGTGTTCCAGGTCGTTTGGTTGAACGGGGCGACGCTCGGTTTGTCCACCGGCGATCGGGTTTCCACGTGCCCATCGACAAAGGCGACGTTCGCAATTCGCCCGGCATAGCGGAACTGTGTGGCTGTCAGGCCGTAGGGCGAGATGGCAAAGGTCTGGCCGGGAGCGCTGTACGCCGTCACCGGCACGAGCAAGTACGGTGAGCCGAAATAGCCGCCGAACGGTTCTTCCAGCGTGCCGTCGGTTTTCAACAGCACGGTTTCAGTAAACATGAACGTGCTGGACGTGGCGAACCGCAGAATCCGCTGGTCCGCGACGTGCCGATTGTAGGCGTAACCGGCGGTCAGGCCGTTGTACACGGGGTTGATCGGATACGTCTCGAACTTCGGGCAGCGTGTGACTTTTGTGTTGTTCTCGTAGTACGACGTGAGAATCCCGTCCTGTGAGTTCGTGCTGACGACGTTGTACGGCGCACCGGTGTTGCTGACGGTGCTGCCGAACCAATACTTCCCCTTCGGATAGAAGATCGTGGTGTCCGTGTGCGGCGGCAGTTTCTGGAACGCGCCTTCGTAGTTCATCGCCGCAAGGACGAGTTGCCGAAGGTTGTTCTGGCCTTGCACACGGGCTGCTGCTTCACGCACCTTTTGCACGGCGGGGAGTAGCAAGCCGATGAGGATTGCGATAATCGCAATCACCACAAGTAGTTCAATGAGTGTAAATGCGGAACGGGACCAACGAGACGAACCCAACACAGGAGCCACCTTTTCCGGCCGGGACGGGCCGTGAAAGAAAGGTGCCCCGACCCCGGCGCGACAGGACGCCCGCAACAAGCGGTCAAATCCTGTCTGAAAGAATGGCACGACCCTGAAGCCGTATCGCATCCCGTCCGGAGTGCCTGGGTTCGAGGCACCGAAACGACAACGCGATCGGCAGGTCTTCTGACTTACGGCTCATCCCGACGGCTTCGGTCGCCTTCCCACGGTTACCCGCAGTGGCATATCACCAAACCGTCTGGCCGATTACAGCAGCGGCCCTGCGCCGGATTTTCACCGGCTTCCCTTTTAATCCCGACACCAAGTGTCGAGAACCAATCACACGTGATGTTTAGCGAACCGGGGCGAAATGACCAGTTCGGGTTTTGTAGTTCGTGGTCGAG
This sequence comes from Fimbriiglobus sp., assembly GCA_043716965.1. Classification (GTDB taxonomy): domain Bacteria; phylum Planctomycetota; class Planctomycetia; order Gemmatales; family Gemmataceae; genus Fimbriiglobus. The sequence continues at coordinate 1,422 of JAYSXU010000452.1, read as the reverse complement.
TCTTCGAGGCCCGACATGCGGGATTGAAGTTTATGGTTCAGCCGTTCGTTCCGTGGTAGCCACATGTCGGGCCTCGCAAAGCCTCGACCGCGACCTACAACCCCTGAAACCCCTTGTTCGATTGCATTTTTTGCCGCCCAGGTTGTCGCATTTGGCGAAATGACAATTGCGGATTGTAATGAATCCTTCAAGTCGGCGGGTCGTGGGACATTGGGCTAGCCCGTGGAAATAGGTTCACCAGAGTTGAAATTCAAATTGCCCACGATTTGTAGCGTTTGCGACGCATTTCCAAATTCGCCCGCTTTCCGAAACCAATTGGCACGATCCCTGCTTTTACAACATTCATCGACAACCGACACCAACCTTACAAACCACCGGAGTGTATATCATGAACCGAATCATCACCAACGCCCAAGCTACCGAAATGACGCCTGTTGCCAAAGTCGAAGACATGCTGCGTGACATCGCTTTGGTCGTCTGGCTGACCCGTAAAGTGTCCAATGAAATTCTGACGGGTAGCCCAGACGAACAACCCGCCAAGACCCGCAAGGGCCGTGCGAACCGCGAACTGGTTGCGGTGAGCTAACGAGACCGGGGAGAGAGTTGACGAATCGCGGCATTGCACGGATAAACTCCTTGCGTCTGACGCGCAGACTGGTAGCATCGCCGCTTCAGGCTGATACTCTCTCCCTCCGAAGCTTGTGAACTCCATGCTCTTTGCCGTCGCCTACACGCAAAATCTTGACCCCCTTGGTCAACCCATCGCCTCCACAATCGTGGCCGCACTCCCAGTCTTGGTGCTGTTTTACTTACTCGTGGGTCGCCGCTGGATCGCTAGCTGGGCGGGTGCTGTCGGTGCCGTCGTGGCCATTCTGATTGCTTGGCTCGTCTATAAAATGCCGGTGGAAATGGCGGGGATGTCGTTCGTGTACGGCGTGGCGTTCGGGCTGTTGCCAATCGGCTGGACCGTGTTCGGCGCGATGTTAATTTACAACCTGACTGTCGAAACCGGGCAGTTCGCCATCATCCGCCGTTCGATTGGTAGCCTTTCTAGTGATTCCCGAGTGCTGGCCGTGTTGATCGGCTTTTGCTTCGGCGCCCTAATGGAAGGCGCAGCAGGGTCGGGGTCGCCGGTTGCCATTTGTGGCGCGATGCTGGTCGGCCTCGGCATCCCACCCCTGCGCGCCGCCGTCATTTGCTTGATAGCCAACACCTCGCCCGTTTGTTACGGCGGCCTGGGGACGCCGATCTTCGTCCTCGGCAACGTCACAAATATCCCGCCGGACACGATCAGTGTGATGTGCGGGCACCAACTGCCGATTCTATCATGCCTCGTGCCGTTTTACATGGTCAAGGTGATGTGTACGTGGCGGCAAACATTCGAGGTATGGCCCGCACTGGTCGTCGGCGGCGGATCGTTTG
>JAYSXU010000451.1:0-4196 GCA_043716965.1 Fimbriiglobus sp. | reverse complement strand
GCATGAACCTGCACGGCCAGAAGTTCGGTGGCGCGATCATGCCCGAGATGATGCGCTGGCTCTGGCGCGACGGCCCCGTCAGCACCGACCCCAACGACATCGTCGAGCGAGGATTTCGCCAGCCGGTGGCGAAGAAATAGCCTGGGAGTGACGAGAGATGACCGGCTCCCTCACCGGGGCGGAGTTGGTCAATGAGTAGGGGCAGTTGCGGTTGGACTTCGTCGATCGTGAACGTCGGCATGGCGTCACCACAACCGCTGAATGCCGTAGGAAGCCATTGCCGTGTCGGCGCACACCAATGGCACACCTTCGGAAAGGGCTTGAGCGATCAGCAAGCGGTCGAACGGGTCTTTGTGGTGGAACGGAAGTGCGATTAATCGGTCGCAGTGATGCGGCTCAACGGGCAGGATGTCGAAATCGTTGCCGACGATTCCACGGTGCATAAAGTCGTTGTAGGACGCGAACAGATCGAGCTTTTTCCGACTCACCTTGATGGCGATCTCCCAATAGCTTGCTGGACTGATTAGTACGTCGTTCACGGGGTCTTCGATCGCCTTCTTTGCCACTGCACTGAGCTTCGAGTTGTTGAGTACGAACCATAGAAACGCATGAGTGTCTAACAGCACCCTCATTCCGTGTACACCGCAAAGTCGTCGAGATGTTCATCGTCGTCGGCCACAATCACGAGCATCCCTTGGCAGTTGCCTGCTTGACGGGGCTTTCGGGTCGGGGCCTCGGCTGTCAGACGCGCAATCGGCTTATTCCCGCGGGTAATGACTAGCTCCTCACCGGGGCGGAGTTGGGGCAGTTGCGATTGAACTTCGTTGATCGTGAACGTCGGCATGGCGTCACCTCCTAACGGAATTGTACCACGCGGGTGGGTTCGCTACACCATTCGGGGCGAGAGAGACGCTCTTTCGCAATGCTCGCCAGCCATCCACGCATCTGCTCATCCACGGTGACAATCGAAACCGCCACGACTTGCCCGGACGGACGAGCCTTCAGCCGCTCCATTAGCCGTGTACCGCGCTCGCTTTCCGGATGCTTCAAGAGTGTGGTATGGTCCGTGTCAAAGAGGATCATTCGTCTGCCTGCTCGTCTTGCGCGCTCGCACGCTCGGCGTCCCGGATTATTCGTCCTTCTTCATCGACCTGCTACATGAACTCACTACCCGCAAACATACCCACCGCGCGCAGCCAACTGTCATCGGTCGGTAACGGCGGCACACCAACGGTACGTTCTAGCGCCTCGACACGTTGGGCCAGCGACTCTAGCGTGATGGGTTGGTTCATGACTTTGCCCCTTAGTGAATCCACGGTGGGTATCACACCATACTACCACCCGCCGACGTGGCGTGAACGCAATTCACGATTCAGAATGCAGGACGGTCGATGAGCCTCGCTATTTCGTTCCTTGTGGCTCAGGTCCGACCACTTGGCGGCGCACAGCAACGGGGGTGTCTTCCCAGGCGTTCCGGTAGGTTTCTTCTAATGGAATCAAAACGTGCGCGCCAGGGGCGATGAAGAGGGGCATGTCCGGTAAGGAATCTCCGAGACCGAGTGTCTCAATGTGTGCGGTATGCACGCCGTCGGATTCATACGACACGAATACTCGATCCTGATCGGGTGGAAGCTCGAATTCTTCGCAATCGAATTGATCCCAAATCGCTTTATGGATGCCAGCCGGGTCACGATTCGTCGGCGGAAAGAGGTCGAGTACCAGGACGTGAATGCCCTGCTCCATCGCCTCCGCAACTTTCTCCACGAACTGGTCCAGTGCGCGTTCGCCGTCCTTGTTACCTGGGGAGACAATTTCAATGAATGCCACGATCCGTCCGAGGTGGTGACGAATCGTGATCCGATTCGCCCGTTCGGAGTAGTACGACTTGTCGGTTTGCCGGATCATCTTCGTTTTCGGTCGGTCGAGTACGGCAGTCCCTGTCGGGGTCGATTCGTCAGGCGCCGCCAATTCAACGGTTAATACGTCCGTTTGTTTCGGCCCACTTCTCTGTTCGACCAACGCTGACAACCCAGGGGGTAATCGCCCCCGGTTGAGCTTGCGACAGATTTCCAACGACCAACATTGGTGGAAATGATGGAACAGCCCTGACGGAACGCGGGTCCAATCGTGTAACGGCATGAAACACCTCCGTGGCGTATTGTAGCAGCGCCTGCTCCCACAGCCTTGTGTAACGAACTAGCGGTTTTGGCTGGAGGCGTCTTGCTTCGTACTGTAGAGTACACGAATGGCCGACAAATCGACGAAGCCTGTCGCAAAATCACCGAAACTGTATTACGGGACCAAGGTTCCGATGCGGGTGATTCGTCGCTACGCATTACAAGTGGCGGAGCGCTTCCAGCCCGACCAAATCATTCTGTTCGGCTCCTACGCCTACGGCACGCCGCACGACGAAAGCGACGTGGACCTGTTGGTCGTCATGCCGTGCCGAAACGAACTGGATCAGTCCGTCAAAATCTCATGGGAATTGGAAGCGCCGTTCTCGGAGGCAGAGCTGGAGGCGTTGAAGGAAACCCGCCCGGTCAAAATCTCATGGGAATTGGAAGCGCCGTTCTCGCTCGATTTGATCGTCCGGACACCAAAAAACATGGCTTGGCGGTTAAAGGAAGGGGACTGGTTCCTGCGTGAAGTCGTGGCCCGCGGAAAGATTCTCTATGCAAAAGCTGACAGCTGAGTGGGTGAAAAGGCCGACGGTGACTGACGGGTTGCTGCCCTACTCGCACAAGGTAGCGAGCCATTTCACGACCAGGTTTGTTTCCATTGCCAACAATGCGCGGAGAAATACTTAAAGGCGTTGTTGCAAGAACTCGGTCTTCCAGTGCCACGAACACACAGTTTGCTGGCGATACGGAATCTGTTGATCGATCAATATCCATCTCTTCTTCCGATGCGTCGTAGTTTGGAGTTTTTGGGTCGATTCGCAGTAGGCCCCCGATATCCCTTGTTTCAAGCGAAGAAACGACAAGCCCTCGCGGCGATCCACTGGACAGAACGTGTGCGGGTCGAATGCCGCACACTGCTCGGAATCCAAACACCCCGGAAGAAATCGCCGTAATTCCCATCACGGCTGCTTCAAACTTCCCGCCGGGTTCTCCTTCGCTAGCTCCGCCAGTAGCTTCTTGAAGTCGTCACGGTCACGGAGCGGGTCGAGGTCGGTGTTTTTGGCCATGAGGGTGGCGTCTTTGTAGCCAGCGTTCACGGCTTTTTGCAGCATTTCCATCGCCCGGTCGGCGTACTCCTGCTTCTTGTCTGCGAGCGTGCTGCTGGTGATCGCGCAGACGCATGCGACGTTGTAACTGGTTTCACTGATCGCGGATCGGTACTCGGGCACGGCGGGGAAGTCGGCGACCAGTTTCTCCTGGATCGCCAGTGCTCGGCGATACTGTTCGCCCGCCTCCGGCCGCTTGCCGAGTTCCGCGAGCAGTTGCCCCAGGCTGCCGCGGGTCCGGGCCAGATCCCGGCGGTACGCGGGCAGGGCGGGGAAGTCGGCGGCGAGTTTTTCCCGGATCGCCAGTGCGTTGCGAAACTGTTCCTCCGCCTCCGGCCGCTTGCCGAGACCCACAAGCAGGTTGCCCTGGTTGTTGTGACTTGCGGCCAGATCCTGGCGGTACGCGGGCAGGGTGGGGAAGTCGGTGGCGAGTTTCTCCTGGATCGCCAGTGCCAAGCGGTATTGTTTCTCCGCCTCCGGGCGCTTGTCGAGATCCACAAGCACGGCCCCGAGGTCGTTGTGGCTCCGGGCCAGTTCCTGACGATACGTGGGGATGTCCGGGAAGTCGGCGGCGAGTTTCACTTGGATTGCCAGCGCTGTGTGATACTGTTCCTCCGCCTCCGGCCGCTTGCCGAGACCCGCGAGCAAAAGCCCCAGACTGTTGTGGCTCGCGGCCAAGTCCAGGCGGTATTCGGGCACGGCGGGGAAGTCGACGACGAGCGAAGCGTATTCCTCCGTTGCGATACGGTACGCTCTCTCGGATTCCACTTTCCGCCCCAGGCGATACTCGATTAGCCCCACGCGACCTGCCGCCCGCGCGTGTCGTTGGCGGGAGCGTTCATCGGCCGCATTCTCGCCGGCGAATTCCCGGTAGTAGCCCAACACGCCGTGCAGGAACTTCTTCTGCTCCTCGCTGATCACTTTTTGTGTGGCCAACGAGTCGCCGGTGACTTCCGAGACCATCGCATCC
>JAYSXU010000046.1:0-2170 GCA_043716965.1 Fimbriiglobus sp. | reverse complement strand
GACGGTGTCAAACCGATCGCGGTGGGAATGCTCCTGCACGGCGATGGGATTACCGAAGTGCCGACTGCGTCGTCGTTGCGGGAATATAACCCGTCGTGCGCGAACATGTTGATGTACCGTCACCTCCTGGAACGGGCTGTGGACCGCAAGCAAAAGATCTTCGATTTCGGCCGTTCGACGTCCGACGGCCCGACGTTCAAGTTCAAAAAGCAGTGGGGCGCCGAACCCCACCCCGCCACCTGGCAATACTACCTACGAGACGGCGACCTCGGCGAAATGCGCCCGGACAACCCGAAGTATCAACGCATGATTCGCCTGTGGCAACGCCTCCCCGTCCGCCTCACCCAGATCATCGGCCCCCCCATCGTTCGCGGCATTCCGTGATTGGCTCACACCGCCGAAGGCACCTTCAATCAATCCAAGATCACACAACCCACGCCGAAACGGCTTGCCCTGTGCGATGTGCTCGTAGGCTTTTAGCCGAAATCCGGGTATTTGCTTGGGTTGCAAAAACTAGAAGCCACCGGGTGAGCGACCCGGTGGCTTCTTCATCGACCTCGATCAGTTGCAAGTCTAGCTGATGAGATCTTTGATGACTTTGCCCTTTTCTTCGCCGCCGCCGGGGATCGGGTTGGCGGCCAGGGGGCGGGGGCGACCGAGGTTGTCGCGGATGTCGCCGTGGCTTTCGTTGATCCCAAGGCCGGCGTAGATCGTGGCGTACAAGTCGCCGATCTTGGCGGGGCTGTCTTTGACTTCGGTACCTTCGGCGTTGGTCGAACCGTAAGCGATTCCGCCCTTGATGTTGCCGCCGCCCACCACGACCGACCAGCACCGCGGCCAGTGATCGCGACCGCCGTTTTGGTTGATCTTCGGCGTGCGACCGAACTCACCCATCCACACGATAACGGTGTCTTTCAACCGACCGCTCTTGGCCAAGTCTTCGGTGAGCGCCGCCATGCCAGCATCGAGGCCGGGGAGCGTGCGCTGGAGGTTGGCGAAGATACCCGCGTGCATGTCCCACCCGCCGAGGCTGACTTCCACACAGGACACGCCGGATTCGACCAGCTTGCGGGCCAGCAAACACCCGCGGCCAAAGCCGTTGTTGTTCGGGGCGTAGCGGGCGAGGTCGGCTTTGTCTTTGTCGCTCTTGAACTCGAACACGTCTTTGCGGTTGCTGGTCACCAGTTGCAGGGCTTTGCCGTAAACGTCCTTGTGAGCTTGAGCGGAGTCGGCGACCACGTTGGTTTTGAACCCGCCTTCCAGGGTATCGAACAGCACCTTACGGCGCTCCATGCGGCCAGCCACTTCTTGGGGCGGCAGGACGTTTTCAGGAGCGCTGCCCGCATTTTGCACGAAGAACGAGGCGTACTTCATGCCGAGGAAGCCCGGCCCGACCCGACCGCCGTTGCCAACCGAGATGAACGACGGCAGGTCCATGCCCTTCATCGCTTCGAGGTCTTGCGAGTATTGATACCCCAGCACGGAACCGATGTGCGGAAACTCGGACAGTGCGCTCGGCACGCGGCCCGTGTTCATCAGCGTGGTGCCACGATTGTGGTCGCCTTCAGTCGTTTGCAAGGAGCGAATGATCGAAAGATGCTGGAACTGCTCGGCAACCTTCGGAAGGTGCTCAGTAATCTGAATGCCGCTCGCCTTCGTCGATTTCGGCTTGTGATCGCCACCATTGACGCTGCCCGGTTTCATGTCCCACAGGTCGATCGTGGCCGGACCGCCACCCATCCACAGTACGATCAGGCTTTTGTTGTTCTTTTTGAGTGTCGCGGCCTGGGACCGCAAGTTGGTTAGGAAGTTCAAACCAGGGACCGCCACAGCGGAGGCACCGGCAACGTGAACCATGAAGTGGCGACGATCAGTAATCCCGAACATGTGTGACCCTCGTAGGACCGGGAAACCCATTTTGCACGGGAAACCCGGTGGGAAACGAAATGTGTTCTGTGTGAGGAATATCAAGTCACGGCAGTAAGGCGTTTCAGCACAGTGACTTAACTGTTGGTTATTCTAAATTATCTGATGCGATAGGCGACCAGTAGTTCCCGAAAACGTAGAGAGTGGGAAGCGAAGAAGTGGAGAGTGGACAGAATAGTGTAGCCAGGAAGTAGGTCTTTCTTCGGATTTACTATCCACTATGGCGTATGGCAGGATAAGATTT
>JAYSXU010000450.1:0-12784 GCA_043716965.1 Fimbriiglobus sp. | reverse complement strand
ACGCTCAGGCTGATTGCGATCGAACAATTGGTGTCGCCTAAACCTGCAATTGGTCGCTGGGATCGGAATTAGGATTTTCGGAATTTAGTCTCGCTGATGCAATCACCAGAAGGCAGGGTGAGTATTGATCCGATTTTCGTTGTTCCGATCTCACCACACGCCGCGACTCGGTTCACAAGGTTACTCGAAGTCCAAGTCGTTGAAGACCTAGACGAAGACCAGTTATGAACGACGCCGAACGCAAATTGATGGTGCAAAAGTGTTCTCAGATCCTGTATCTGGTTCTGGTTGATATTCGAGCAATGACTTGGGGTTGGGAATCGAAGCACCAGAAGTGGATTGAGGAGTTGTCCGACCTGAACCACAATTTGCCGCGATTCATTCTCGGTAGGGACGACTTTGCGATTACGGGATTACGTGAGTCATTTATGGAGTATTCTCGTCGGCGATGGCCAACGAGTGATCCTACCAAAACGAAATACGTTGTGATCCTTGACATGGATGAAGAGACGTTTTCCGAGATGTATTTGAACGCACAATGGACATGGCCGGAGCCGGTTGTGTCATCCGCAAACTAACCCCTCTTGACGATCTACCTTGGGGAGATGATGAATATGAGTACCGCTGCTCCCGTGACTGCTGCTGAGACCGGGAATTACGACCGGATTAACGATTACGGAGCGGTGCGGATTAGCTTGGCTAGTCCGCACGACATTCGTTCGTGGTCGTTTGGTGAAGTGAAGAAGCCGGAGACGATCAACTACCGGACGTATCGTCCTGAGAAAGACGGACTGTTCTGCGAGCGCATTTTCGGGCCGGAGAAGGACTGGGAATGTACGTGCGGTAAGTATCGCGGGATGAAGTACAAGGGCATGATCTGCGACCGGTGTGGCGTGAAGGTCACGCACAGTCGCGTGCGCCGCAAGCGAATGGGCCACATCGAACTGGCCGCGCCGGTTGTCCACATCTGGTTCTTCAAAGCGATGCCGTCGCGCCTCGGCACGCTGTTGGACATGAAGACCACGAGCTTGGAAAAGATCATCTACTTCCAAGACTACGTCGTCGTGGACCCCGGTGAGACGGCCCTGAAGGAACGGCAACTCCTGACGGAAGACGAGTTCCGCCACTACCGCGCGGAATTCGGCGACACGTTTGAAGTGGACATGGGCGCGGAAGCGATCAAGAAGCTGCTTGAAAAGCTCAACCTTGTTGATGTCTCCCGCGACTTGCGAGAACGGCTCGACAAGGAAATGCTCAAGGGCGAAAAAGCCTCGAAGCAGCGCACCAAAGACCTCGTGAAGCGGTTGAAGACGGTTGAAGCGCTGCGCGACTCGTCGAACAAGTGCGAGTGGATGGTCCTTGATTGCATCCCGGTGATCCCGCCAGACCTCCGACCGTTGGTGTTGCTCGACTCGGGCAACTTTGCCACGTCCGACTTGAACGACTTGTACCGCCGCATCATCAACCGGAACAACCGGCTGAAGAAGCTGGTCGATTTGAACGCGCCGGAAGTCATCATCCGCAACGAAAAGCGGATGCTGCAACAGTCTGTTGATGCACTGTTCGACAACAACCGTTGCAAGCGGCCCGTACTGGGTTCGTCGAACCGCCCACTCAAGTCGCTCACGGACATGATTAAAGGCAAGCAAGGTCGCTTCCGGGAAAACCTTCTCGGCAAGCGGGTCGATTACTCCGCGCGGTCGGTCATCGTCGTCGGCCCGGAACTCAAGCTGCACCAGTGCGGGTTGCCGAAGAAGATCGCGCTGGAACTGTACCAGCCGTTCATCATTCGTCGCTTGAAGGAACTCGGCCACGCGGACACGATTAAGTCCGCGAAGAAGATGCTGGAGCGCAAAGACGATCAGGTCTGGGACATTCTGGAAGAAGTGACCAAGAGCCACCCGGTGCTGCTGAACCGGGCACCGACACTGCACCGGATGGGCATCCAGGCGTTCGAGCCGACCCTGATTGAAGGGAACGCGATTCGGATTCACCCGCTCGTGTGCAAGGGCTTCAACGCCGACTTCGACGGCGACCAGATGGCCGTTCACCTGCCGCTCTCGATTGAAGCGCAGGTCGAAGCCTACGTGCTGATGATGTCCACCAACAACATCTTCAGCCCCGCCAACGGCAACCCGATCATCACGCCGTCGCAGGACATCGTGATGGGGTGTTACTGGGTGACCGCGAGCCGGGGCGACGAAGGCGAGAAAGTGGAATCGGGCGAAGGGATGATTTTCCACAGCCCCGCCGAAGTGTTCCAGGCGTTTTCGGAATGGAAGCTCGGCCTGCACGCCCGCATCCAGGTTCGGTTGCCGATCGAGAAGAAAGTCTACAGCGAAGTCAAGAACGAACGGGGCACCCCGGTCCTCGAAGACATCCCACGCAAGGCCAACGGCCTCGTCCGCACGACCGTCGGTCGGGTCGTGTTCAACGACATCTTGAAGCCGCAAATGGCGTTCTACGACTTGGCCCTCGGCAGCAAGTACCTGTCGCGGATCATCGCCGACTGTTACCAAGTGTTGGGCCGCCGGGAAACGATTGCGCTGTTGGACCGCATGAAGGAAATCGGCTTCCGCGAATCGACGAAGTCGGGCCTCAGCTTCGCCGCGTCGGACCTCCGCACGCCGAAGTCGAAGGACGCAATTTTGCGGGAGAAGGACAAAGAAGTCGAGAAGCTCCGCAAGAGCTACGAACGCGGGCTGATGACCGACCAGGAGCGGTACAACAAGACGATCGACCACTGGAACGAAGCCCGCGAGATGATTACCAAGCAACTGATGACCGACCTCGCCGCCGACCGTCGGGAAGACGAAACCGGGCGCGTGGTGCCGTACTTGAACCCGATTTATCTGATGGCACACTCGGGGGCACGGGGCGGTATCGAGCAGATTCGCCAACTGGCCGGGTTGCGGGGTCTGATGGCCAAGCCGTCGGGCGAAATCATCGAGACGCCGATCAAGTCGAACTTCCGCGAAGGGTTGACGGTGCTGGAGTATTTCAGTTCGACCCACGGTGCCCGGAAAGGTCTCGCGGATACCGCACTGAAGACCGCTGACTCCGGGTACTTGACCCGGAAGCTAGCCGACGTGGCCCAGAACGTCGTCATCACGATGTACGATTGCGGCACGACGACCGGGACCACCAAGGGCATCATGTACAAGGCGGACGAAATCGACCGCCCGTTGTACGACGCGGTGCGGGGGCGGGTGAGTCGGAACACGATTCACCACCCGATTTCCGGGGAAGCGATCGTCGAAGAAAACGAAATGATCAGCCCGGAGAAAGCCCGGCTGATCGAACGGCTGGGTCTCGACAAGATCACGGTTCGTAGCCCGATGAACTGCCAGGCTTCGCTCGGAATTTGTCGGCTCTGTTACGGGATGGACCTTGCCACGGGTGGCCTCGTCGAAGAGGGCATGGCGGTCGGGATCATTGCCGCGCAGTCGATCGGCGAACCGGGGACGCAACTGACGATGCGGACGTTCCACTTCGGTGGCGTCGCCACGCAGAACAAGGGCAACCTCGAAACCGAGTACAAGGCCAAGAAAGCGGGCATCATTCAGTTCGAGCGCATCACGGTGGTGACCAACGACCAAGGGCACAAGATCGCCCTCGCACGAACCGGGGAAATCCTGATTCTGCGTGGCAAGGGTGGCTTGGTGGTCGAACGCTTCAGCGTGCCGAACGGGTCCGAACTGCAAGTGGCGGACGGCCAGGAAATCCCCGCCGGAATGGTGCTGATTAAGTGGGATCCGCACTCGATCCCGATCATCTGTGAGGAGGGGGGTAAGGTCCGCTGGGTGGACATCAAGGAAGGCGAAACCCTTCGCCGCGAACGCGACCCGATCAGCGGCATTGATCGCTACACCATCATGGAACACAAGGGCGACCTGCACCCGACGATCCAGGTGGAAGACGACCGCGGGAACGTGCTGCGGGCCTACTTCATTCCGGAACGCGCAAACGTCCAAGTTCTCGACAAGCAGAAAGTCGCGGCCGGTACGCTGCTGGCCAAGACGCCACGGGAAGTGTCGAAGACCCAGGACATTACCGGTGGTCTGCCACGGGTGACCGAGTTGTTTGAAGCGCGTCGCCCTCGTAACCCTGCGGTGATGGCGGAAGTGTCCGGGAAGGTTCGCATCGGGGACAAGAAACGGGGCAAGCGCCTGGTGTGGATTCAACGCGAGACCGACGACGGCAAGTCGATCGGCGACGAGAAGGAACACCAAGTTCCCGCCGGTGGCCAACTTCGTGTGCAAGAAGGCGAGTACGTTCGCGTCGGCGAACCGCTCGTGTTCGGCCCACTGGTGCCGCACGACATTCTCCGCGTCAGCGGCCAGGAAGCTGTGCAAGATTACTTGGTCCGCGAGGTGCAAGCCGTGTACCGCCTGCAACGGGTGGACATCGACGACAAGCACCTGGAGATCATCGTGTCGCAGATGCTCCGCAAGCTGAAAGTGGACAGCATGGGGGATACCGGCTTGCTGCCGGGCCTCGTGATGGACAAGTTCGCGTTCCGCGAAGTGAACGAGCGGCTCATCAACGATTGCGTCAAGGTGGTCAACCCCGGCGAATCGGGCTTCCGCGCCGGGCAGATTGTGACCCGCGACGCCTACGACGAGGAGCGGGCCGCCCTGCAAGCCGTCGGCGGTAAGAAGAAGCTTCCAACTCAAGAAGCGCCACTGCCTGCCGAGTCGTCCGTGCAACTGCTGGGCATCACGAAAGCCGCCGTGCAATCGGACAGCTTCATCAGCGCCGCGTCGTTCCAAGAAACGACCAAGGTGCTGACGGAAGCGGCGTTGGCGAGCAAGGTAGACTACCTTGTCGGCTTGAAGGAAAACGTCATCCTCGGTCACTTGATCCCAGCGGGAACGGGCTTCAACGTCCACCACTCCGCCGAAGTACGGATCAACGTGCCCTACGAAGGCGAGTACGTGCCACGTCAACCTGCCGCTGCCGAGTAAAGTGAGGAGTAGGGGTGAGGGATAGGGAACAGGGGTGAGCAGAAAAAGACGAATCTGCTCGCCCCTGATCCCTACCCCTCACCCCTCTTCTGCGTGGTGAAGTCATGTCCGAGACCCATCGCCAAGAGCAATTCCTGTCCGTGCTCGATCGGGACGAAGCCGAGCGCCGATTTCATCAGCATCTCGATCTCTCGTCGTTAGCCTCCGAGACTGTGCCCCTCTTTCACGCCCATCAGCGGGTGCTTGCCGGGGACGTTCGCGCCCCGATTGATGTGCCGGGTTTTGATCGCGCCAATGTTGATGGCTTCGCGGTGCGGGCGGAGGACACGTTCGGTGCTGCTGAGGACGCGCCCGTGATTTTCACTTTGAATGTCGAAGTGCTTCGACCCGGCTCCCGTCCGACGCAGATGATTCTGCCCCACACCGCCACTTCGATCGCCACGGGTGGCATGATCCCACGCGGGGCCAGTGCGGTTGTGATGATCGAGCATACGGAGGTACGCGATGGGCACCTCGTGTTGAATCGGGCCGCAGCGCCGGGGTTGAACGTCACGTGGGCGGGCACGGACATCGGCTGTGGCGAAACGGTGCTGACGAGGGGGACCGTGCTCACGTCGCGGGAAACCGGCGTTCTTGCGGCACTGGGCCTGTACGAAATCCCCGTCGTTCGCAAGCCGCGTGTGGCGATCATTTCAACCGGCGACGAGATTCAACCACCGGGCCAACCCCTCCATATGGGCAGTGTGTTCGATAGCAACCAGACGGTACTGACCGATGCGGTGCGTGAACTCGGTGGCGAGCCGGTACCGATGGGGATCGTGCCGGACGAGTTGAGCAAACTGCGTGAAGTCTTCGCAGCGGCACTGGCGTGTGCGGACGTGATCTTGCTAAGCGGTGGAACGTCCAAGGGGGCGGGGGATTTAAGTTATCGTGTTATCAACGAGTCCGGTGAACCGGGCATCGTGGCGCACGGGGTTGCGTTGAAACCCGGTAAGCCGCTGTGCCTCGCCGTGATCGGCAATCCGCCCGGAACGCAATCTCGCCCGATTCCCGTAGCCGTGTTGCCCGGCTTTCCGACATCGGCCATCTTCACGTTTCATGAATTCCTCGCGCCGGTGATTCGTCAACTCGCGGGCCGGTTACCCGATGACAAACCACTTGTCCAGGCTACGTTGCCACAACGCATCAACTCCGAACGCGGGCGAACGGAGTACGTGTTGGTCGGGCTGATTTCATCACCTGACCAGGATGGTGCGTGGCGGGCGTTCCCGATCGGCAAAGGGTCCGGTAGCGTCACGGCGTTTGGGCACGCGGACGGGTTCATCACGATCCCCCGACAGTGCGAGTATCTCGAAGCGGGCGAAGTCGTGGACGTTCAACTGATCGGGACCGGAGTACGGCTAGCGGACTTGGTGGTGATTGGCTCGCATTGCCTCGGGCTAGATTACCTGTTCGCGCGACTGCGGGAACGGGGGTTCACGACAAAGTTCCTCGCCGTGGGTAGCACCGGCGGCCTGGAAGCCGCCAAGCGTGGTGAGTGTGATATTGCCGGGATTCACCTGCTCGACCCAGCCACGGATACTTACAACCAGCCGTTTCTTTCACCGGCGGTGCAGTTGATTCCGGGCTACACGCGACTTCAAGGCATCTGCTTTCGTCGTGGCGACAAGCGATTCATCAGCACGAATATCGAAGCCGCATTGGCCGACCCGTTGTGCGTGATGGTGAACCGAAATCGTGGCAGCGGAACGCGGGTGTTGATTGATCGCCTCTTGGCCGGTGCGAAACCACCTGGGTTCTTGACGGAAGCAAAGTCTCACACCGCCGTTGCCACGGCGATCGCACAAGGTCGCGCCGATTGGGGCGTGGCGATTGAACCCGCCGCGAAGCAATGCGGCCTCGGGTTCCACCCACTCCGGGAAGAACGCTTCGACTTCGTGGTGCCGGTGGACCGATTGGATCGGGCCGTCGTGCGGGAGTTTGCCAAGTTGCTGACGGAAGCCGAGACCCGCGATGCGTTACGACAACTCGGTTGCGAAACCCAAGCCAGCGGGTCACACCATACCCTGTCTTGATGTGCGGTGTAAATAACTGGCCGGTTTGCGTATAATTTCGGGCCAGGGATAGAGTTGCTCTGGCGAGATTCACTCCACCTTCACGGAAGAACTTCATGACGTGTTTGAAATCGGTCCGCATCCAGGTTCAACGGCTCGAAGACCGGACGGTGCCCACGGCAAATTTTCAGGTCATCAACAATTCGCCTTACGCTGGTGCTGCGACGTTGGACCTTTACGTGAATGACGTGAAGTTGTTCGACAACATTCAGTTTCGGCAATCGACGGCGTTTGTGGCCCTGGCAGATAGCACGGCGTTGAAGATTGATGTCGTCACCGGCTCCGCGTTTAACAACTCGTCCCCGATTTCGACCCAAACGGTGACGCTCGCCAAGAATAGCAACATCATCGCGGTCATGCTGGGTGACCCCGCCACCACAACGGGTTCGACCAAGTTCGGGCTGGCTATTGATGCGGCGGGGCGGTCCAAGGCGACGAATCCGGCCAACGCCGAGTTCGTTGTGTTGAATGGCGCGTCGGATACCGCGCCGGTGGACATCAAAATTCGCGGGACGGGAACCATTGTGAACGACTTGGCGTTCCGTTCCTTTGCCAATGATTACACCTCGGTACCGCCGGCCAAGTACATTTTTGACGTGACCCAGGCCGATGGAATCACGCGCATCGGGTCGTTCACGGCGGACCTGTCGAAGGCGGCTGGTACCACGGTGACGCTGAGCTTGAGCGGGTTCGTTTCCCCACCCACCGCCACGGATCAAACCTTGAGCCTACTGGCAGTGGACGTCAATGGTATCGGGTCACTTCTGACGGCAGCACCGCCGTTTGCGGAGAACCGCTACGCCGTTGGCGGCAACAATTCTGCCATACTCTATAACCCGGACGGCAGCGTTGTGTTCACGGTGACGCCGTTTGCGAGTGGCATTACCGTTCGCACCGCCGTGGCGGACGTGACTGGGGACGGTGTCAGTGATCTGATTGTCGGTGCGGGACCGGGTACGGCCTCGCAAGTCGTCGTCTACGACGGCAAGACGAAGGCAGCGGTTCGCAGCTTCACCGCGTTTGAAACGGCATTCACCGGCGGGGTGTTTGTTTCGGCAGGGGATTTGAACAACGACGGTGCTGCGGACATCGTCATCACGCCGGACAATAGCGGTGGCCCACGGGTGCAGATCCGGAGCGGCAAAACCGGCACGCAACTGATCGGTGACTTCTTCGGGATCGACGACCCGAACTTCCGGGGCGGCGCGCGCACGAGTTTCGGCGACTTGAACAACGACGGGACGCAAGATTTAATCGTGGCCGCCGGGTTCGGTGGCGGTCCAAGAGTAGCTGGCTTTAACGGGCTGAGCTTACAACCCGGTGGCTCACCGGGGCGGCTGTTTCCGGACTTCTTCGCGTTTGAAACGACCTTGCGTAACGGCGCCTACGTGACAGCCGGCGATGTGGACGGCGACGGGTTCGCGGACTTGATCGCTGGCGGTGGACCCGGTGGCGGGCCGCGAGTGTTCGCGCTCAGTGGCAAAGACCTGACCGCAACCACGAGCAAACAAACCACCGTGGCGAACTTCTTCGCCGGTGACGTGAACAACCGCGACGGTGTTCGCCTGTCCGCGAAAGACCTCGATGGCGATACCAGAGCCGACATCGTGGTCGGACTGGGTTCCCCCGGCGTCAAACAGGTTCGCACTTTCCTGGGCAAGAACATCACCGCCGGGAACACACCCACGGTGTCACTGGAGTTTGATCCGTTCGCGGTTGCACCATCTGGTGGCGTGTTCGTGGGGTAGTTCACAGAACGCCCATTGACGATCGTCAATGGGCTTTTGGGGGGGCTTTTTGGGTTTCTCACTTGTGCGGCAGGAAGAACACGCCGGTCACAAACGTCCCGAACCACAGCAGCGTGAACACCACTGCGAGGGGCCGGTGCAGGCGTTGCCGATACGTGAGGCCGCTCCAGAACATCACCGGCATCACCACTGCTGACGGGACTGCAAAGCACAAGTGAACACGCAGCGCTTGACGGGCTTCGTCGCTGAAGGTGCTGGTCACGTCCACGCCAAGTCGCAGCAGCAACTCGAACCCGATTACGGTGGTCATGGTTAGCACGAAGAACGCCGTGTTGATGCGGCCGTGCAGTTTGCGTCGCCCCATAGCAATGGCAAGAATTGCCGCGACGAACAGCACCGTAACGGCACTCACTAGCACTTTCAAAGCAAGGATAATTTCCGGGCCAGTGGGCATTGTTCACCAAGTTTGCTGCGTGTTCCACTCACCCATCATAGCGCGGCGAGGACGGCGTCGCCCATTTGCGCCGTCGTGGCCGTGCCGCCGAGGTCGGGCGTTTTGGCGGAACCAGTGGCCAGGACTTTCGCCACGGCGTCGCGCACGGCTTGGCCGCTCTTGGCTAGCCCCAAGTGATCGAGCATGAGCGCCGCAGACAGGATCGCGGCCATCGGGTTAGCAATGCCCTTCCCGGCGATGTCGGGGGCGCTGCCGTGGACCGGCTCGAACATGCTCGGGAACGTCTTGGCTGGGTTGATGTTCGCGCTGGATGCGAGACCGATACTACCAGTCACAGCGGCGCTTAAATCCGTGAGGATGTCGCCGAACAAATTACTGGCCACGACCACATCGAAGGATTCCGGCTTCCGCACGAAGTCCATCGCGGCGGCATCGACGAGCAATGAAGACGATGCCACGTCCGGGTATTCCTTCCGCACGGCGAAGTAGGCATCGTCCCACAGCCCGAGGCCGTAAACTTGGGCGTTGGATTTCGTGACGCTCGTGAGCTTCTTGCGGGGGCGTTTGCGAGCCGCGTCAAATGCCGCACGCAGGATTCGCTCACAACCACGGCGAGTGAAGACGCCAGTTTGCACGGCAATTTCGTGTTCCGTGCCGGGGTACAAGTGCCCGCCAACGGGTGCGTACTCGCCCTCGGTGTTTTCCCGGTAGACCAGCATGTCGATTGATCCGGGGGCTTTCCCCACGAGCGGGCAGGGTACGCCGTCGAACAGGTAGGCCGGTCGCAGGTTCACGTACTGATCGAACTTCCGTCGCATCGGCAGGAGCAGTTCATGGACGGTCACTTTGTCCGAAACGACCGCCGGGTTGCCGACCGCACCGAACAAAATGGCGTCATGCTTGGCGAGTGTCTCCCAGCCGTCTTCGGGTAGCATCCGGCCGTGTTGCTGGTAAAACGTCGTGGACCACGGCAGCTTGTTCCAGGTCATTTCGGTGTGGTCGAACTTCGGCGTGGCTTGGTCCACGACTCGAATCGCTTGGTCGATCACTTCCGGCCCGATGCCGTCGCCGCCGATCACTGCAATATGAGTCGGGGTGCGTGGTGCTGGCATTGTTGTCTTCTCTCTGTGTTGCTATTGGATGAGGGTTGCTATTGAATGAGGTTGTTTGGGGCTTTGCGGAGTTTGTAACAACTGCTTCGCCTGCCGGTCCGGCTTGTTTAATCCGCGCAATCAGCCTGCTCGGGTTCAATGCATCCGTCCGGGCCGGAAAGCCGAACCGTTTCGTCACGCGGGGGTGGACCAAACGAAGTCGTCGGGGCAAAGTTTACAAAAGAGACATTCATGTGGCCGGGAATCCCGGAGGTTCCGGTGATGACAACCCGAATTGGTTCGATGCAAACCCTACCCTTCCCCCATCAGCGCGTCGTTCGCGGCGTGGCCATGCTGCTGTTGGCTGCGAGCTTCGCCACGGTCGGTTGCAAGTGGCTGGGCGGCGGTAGTGGTGGCGGGAACAGCGATTCTCCGCGTAGCAACGGCGATCCACTACTCGGAAACCGTATCCCACCGCAAGACGTGCCGGTGCCGGAACGGGGTGGCTACGCCCGCGACCGCAAAGACCCACTGCTCACTTCCCCCGCCGGCCGCGATAAAGGCAAGTCAAGCGATCGTGCGGGCAGCAAGAGCGATTCCAACGACGTCTCCGCGTTGCCACCCCGATCATCGGGCAAAGAACCGTATCGCCCCACCCTGGAAACGACACCAGCAGCGCTGGCGGGTGGACTGATCCCAGACAAAGAGTTGTCGATGGATCGTCGCACGCCCACGACGGCCACAGGTGGAACCGGACCTGTGCCGCTGACCGCATCCATCCCCGGAACGACAAAGCCAAGCGGCTTCGGGGACGGGTTTGACGTAGCGACGAAATACTTGAAGTCCACCGGCGCGAAGTGGGACGGCCCCTTCAAAGAAGGCGAGCAATACGTGGTCCGCGTCTCGGTGCCGATCAGTCAGGATCAACCGGCCCCGGTACGCCGCTATGAAGGCACGGGGGCCACGCCCGCCGCCGCAATTCAACAAGCCGTCGAGCAGATCCGCACCGACCGGAAGTGAGCAGAGATTTGTAGGTCGGGTCGAGTCCTCGTGGCCCGACACGAACGCGCAACGGAGCAAGAGCTGTTGTTTATTCGGTGGGTGTCGATTGTCGGGCCTCGTCGCCAAGCCTCCTCGACCACGACCTACTTTTTGGCGAGTTTCTTCACGTCCGCCTCACTTAATTCGCTATGAAATATGGCGAATTCATCGAAGGCACACTCCACAGTGCCGGTCGAAATCACGCCGAGTTTGACCGTAGACCACGAGCCCTGTTTCGTGCGCGCCGGGTCGAACACGGGCTTGACGGCGGTGCCGTTCACGTAGAACTTGTGCGCCATCTCTTCGCCGCGTGTCAGTGCAAAGTGAAACCATTCGGAACGGTCAGGTCGAGCCACGATGAACATGTTGGCGGCCCCGTCCGCGTTCGACAGGGACACGAGCAGTTTCTCGCCGAGAATACGAACGGCGATTTCACCACCGTGCAGAATTGTCAAGTCGTTGCCAGAGGTTCGCACCCACCCGGCGACGCTGTACGTGGCGTAATCGCGTTGCTCCGGCTCTTGATTCATCGTGAAGCGGAACGCTTCGGTGAAGGCTGACAAATCCACTGCCGCCTGCTCCGGCGTGAGGGTGAAGTTCAGCCCCTTGCCGGTGGGGCTGTCGATCGGAGTGGCGTTGGCGGGAATTGACACTGCCCGTTTCGTGATCGCTTCCAGTGTGGATTCGTCGCTCATGGTGTCGAACGGCAGATACAACGCGGGCATCGGCACGCCGCTGTCCGGGTGAAGCAAGTCAGGTACCGTGGGCGCCGCGCCGGGCGTCGGGGGTTTGGCGCGGAGTGCTTTTGCACTTTGAAGTACCGCAGGGTCGGTGACGGTCAGGGATTTCAGGAAGCGCTTCACGCGGGGGTTCGTAGCAGAAACGTCGTTACCAGCCGCGAGAAGCAAGTAGTGCCGATCACCGACGAATACCGCACGACCGATGACGTTGCCGTGCTTGGGGATCGTGTACGTTCGTTGAAGAGCCGGGTAATCGCCGAATTGAACCGATTCTTCGGTGACGAATTTCAGGCCGATTGATTGTTGCTCGAACGGTCCGAACACGTCGCGCATCTGTGTCTCACGGGGATTTCTCGGTGCGTCATTTTGGGACATCTTAGCGGCGATGCCGAAGCTCTCGAAGGGTTGTTCGCGCCGGGTGGCATACTGCTGCGGAAATCCGTTGAAGCCGGGGCAGATGACGACTTCACACTCGAAGTCTGGCAACTCAATTTTGCAGCCATAGCCGTCGGGTTCAAACACTTGCCAGTCGTCTTCATCGGGAAACTGGGGAAACTCCAACTTCACCTTGTGATCGAAGGCGCCGGCTTGCCAGAAGCCGGTGAGGACAAGGCCGACCGTCGTGAGGG
>JAYSXU010000449.1:0-4205 GCA_043716965.1 Fimbriiglobus sp. | reverse complement strand
CGCGGTCCATTTTTGCGAGAGACCAGGATGTTGCGTTGGGTTCGATTGATGCTCGAATTGATTCGCTTTAGCCACACGGTTTTTGCGTTGCCGTTCGCGTTCCTGAGTGCGGCGCTCGCGTGGCGGGATGAAGAGTTTCGCTGGCAGGATTTAATCGGGATCGTGCTTTGTATGGTGTTCGCACGGTCGGCGGCGATGGCGTTTAACCGGCTCGTGGACCGGGACGTGGATGCGAAGAACCCCCGCACCGTAGCGCGGCACCTTCCCGCTGGAACGCTCAGTGTCATGGCGGTGTCACTGTTCACGGTGGTCACGATCGGCGGGTTTATTGCCGCAACGTTGTTGTTCGATTTCCGCGAACCGTCGAACCCGTGGCCTCTTTACCTCGCCGCTCCGGTCATGCTATTTATCCTCGGGTATTCGCTCACGAAGCGGTTCACCAGTTTGGCACACTTCTGGCTAGGGGCGTCGTTGATGCTCGCGCCGGTAGCGGCGTGGATCGCCATCAAGGGTTTAACGGACATGTCCACCCCGTTACTGCTGGGTGCGGCGGTTTTGTTCTGGGTGAGTGGGTTCGACATTCTGTACGCCTGCCAGGACGCGGACTTCGACAAACACGCCGGGTTGCACAGCGTTCCCGCCAAGTTCGGCGTCCGCACCAGCCTGCGAATCGCCGCCGGTTGCCACGCGGTTATGTTCGCGCTGCTCATTACACTGGGGCTAGCTTCGCCGCATCTCGGGTCCATCTACCTCGCGGGGCTAGTCCCGATCGGCGTACTGCTGGTCTACGAACATCGTCTCGTCCGCCCCGACTACCTCACCCGCGTCAACGCCGCGTTCTTTCAAGTCAACGGCGTGATTAGCTTCGGGCTGCTGTTGCTAGTGCTGGTGCAATTGGCGGTGAGATAGCGAAATTAGCAGATGTTGCTGATTCGTTGACGCACTTCCGACAATAAATGGGAACCGGACCCGCAGTGACGCACTTCACCCGATCATTTTGGGTGGGCCTCAGTCGGCGGTTTGGAGGATGCCGAGGGATGTGGCTTGGTCGGACATGTTGGGGATCTGCATGCTGCTGCTGCTCATCAATTCGGACATCGCACGCACGATCTGGTCTTTGATCTCCAGGAAAGCCGCGGCACAGCGGGGATCGAATTGCCGACCGGATTGCGCTTCGACTTCGGCAAATGCGGCTTCGGCAGTCTTACTCCGCTTGTTTTCGTGGTAGGGGCGTAGACTCGTCATCGCATCAAACGCATCCGCGACTGTGACGATTCGGGCCAGGAGTGGGATTTCTTCTTTGGCCAAGCGATCCGGGTAGCCGGTACCGTCCCACCGTTCGTGGTGGTTGCGGACGATCGGAATGATCGGGTGCAGTTCCGGGATGCTAGCGAGGTATTGGGCGCCGAGCGTGGTGTGCGTTTGCATAATTGCGAATTCCGAGGGCGATAGCCGACGCGGCGCCCGAAGGATTTCATCGCTGATGCCGATCTTGCCAATGTCGTGGAGCGGTGTGCCGAGTTTGATGAGTTCGAGTTGGTCTTCCGGCAACTCCAAGTGCTGACCCAACATCGCTGCGTATCGGCAAACTCGTTGCGTATGACCGCCGGTGTATTCGTCGCGGAGTTCGACCATCTGGGCCAACATCGTGATCGTTTTGAGGAACAGGTCGCGCTGCTTCTTCAACAACTGTGAACACTCGATGCCGGCTGAAACGTGTGCGGCCAGGGCGTCGGCCAGGAGCAAATCGTCTTCGGTGAACGGCGCCTGGAAGAAACTGCGGTCCAAGTGCAGCACGCCGAGTTTCTTCCGGGGCGTGCGAAGTAACACGCACATCACGGACGACATCGCCCCGTCAACCATGCTCTGGGAGAGTAAATCTTTTTCATCCTGGACTTGGCAAAACAAAACCGATTCGCCCTTGGAATAGCAGCGATTCGTGAGCCGCTTGCTAAAGTGGAACCGCCCCTTGGATTCACCGTTGCCCACTGCGAGTGCGCGCAACCGAAGCTTCGGTTCACCGTTGACAATGGGACTGTCGGCATCGGCTAACACGATCGCGCCGCGCTGCGCGTCCAACACACTGACACAGTCGTTCAGAATCGAGTCGAGCAGCGCTTCTTCGCTTTCCAGGTGAACCAAGTGGTGACCCGCCCGCAACAACGCCAACAACTGCTCACCCGCCCGTGGCATACTGTTGCGATCAAACGCGATGTTTTTGACGCCCTGATCGAGCGACGATCGCGTGGCGGTGACGATGAGTTGGTCGGACGGCGGCCCTTCAATCGTGGCGTCGATCAACTCGACCAGGAACGCGACTTTGCCGAACTGCACGACATCCCGTGCCTTAACCGGACGTTCTTTCTCGCCGACTCGGATTCCGTTCACGTAGGTTCCGTTGGTACTCTCAAAATCTCGGACGACCCAGGTGCCTTCGTTGCTCAGGCGCACTTCGGCATGGCGACGGCTAACGGAACTGTCGTCCAAAACAATCTCAAGGGACGCCAGCCGACCAGACCGGAGAATCGTTTCGGATTCCCAGACTCGCCCTTTGAGCGGCCCACTAATACCACGGAGTCGGATAATCCGCTTCAACTTCAACACTCCTGCACGGGCAGAAAGCAAGACAGAACCACACGTCTTAGAAATGGTAACACACAATAAAAACCCAGGTGGAGAAGTCGAAGACTTAACGTCGCAACTTCGACCCCGAGATTCTTCTCAGTGCAAAAGATTCCGATTGTACCAACAAGATTTGGCGTAGACCGAGATTTTCCCAACAACACAAGAACCTGCATCAAACCCTTAACAGAGACACGACAGTAACCGCAATCGCCAAATCCAAGCGGAATTCAGGGGGGGGCGTACATTGCGGTGACCCATGATGATGGGTGAGCTTCACATTTGTTATTAGACTGATATTACACAAGTCGCACAGTATTCAGGCTCTCGACCTGAAGACACGGATCGACGAACTCGATTCCAGTGAGAAAGGCCCAAAATCGAGTCGGTTTCCAGTAATGAAGCCCTCATTTTCGTGAGAATAAATCCGTCACGGCGTCGCCCTTCGGAACACAATACAAACACCGTTCGTAGCAAAACTCGACCAACAAATTTGACACTCACCCGCATGACCGCGTTTCCTGGCCCGGCATCGTGGCCGTCAATTGCTGTGATGGGTTTCTGATTACGCCCCGAAAAACGACTTGCGTAGCAAGTCCGGGGCGATCGTGCCGAAGGTGTGGCAGCGGCCGGTTTTGAGGTTCACGAACGTCACTTCGGCGGGGGAAAAAAGGAGCGGGTCGATCTTGTAGAAGTCGCCGTAGCGGGCGAACAGGTCGGCGAAGAGGGCGCCGTGATCTTTGGACGCATTCGACGGAACTTTCGGGCCGATTGCTTCCAGCACGTCGTCATCGGCCCGCACCCAAAGTGTCACGCGGCCACCATAAAGGATGGCGTCGTTGGTGCGGCCAATCGCGGCAAGTTCGTCCGGGGTCACGGGCGGCAGTGGTGCGGTGCCGTAGCCGCTGACGATTTGGGTCACGTCAAATTTCAACTCGTGCAACTTGTGCAACGCCGTCTCGACACTGCGGGCGACAACTTGGATGTTACCGGCGATGCTCGAAGCGGGGGCGACGAGGAGCGTTAGCTTCTCGACTGTGGTCGGCAGCTTGCCGACGATGTTGGTGATGACATCTTCCGTGGGGTGCTTGCGGGTTTCGATCACCCCCACGGCCACGGCGGATTCTTCCTTACCGGGGATGTGCTGAAAGACTTCTTCCTTACCGTACAGCGCCCGCATCGGCCCGGACCCCATGCCGAAAAATTTGTCCACGGAAATCTGCCACCCCGCATACTGCGAGGCAAGGCACGCGCGAACGGGGTCGTCGGTGTGGACCTGAATCGCTGCGCCGGGGATTTCGGCAATAGTCGATGGCACGATGCGAATCTCCGCGAGGTCGGCCATGCACACGCGGGCCATCGCCAAGCCCGCGTGCAGACTGCCGGTGACGCCACCGCCGCAATCAATCACCCGCGTGCCCCCGACCTTCGACACCGCCACACGGGCTAGCGCCGCGTTCGCTTCCAGTTCGTCCGCGACGCGGTTCGCTCGTTCGTTCATCGTGAGCATGGTGAATCCTCGGGGTTCGGTCATCGGCTTAGGAGCTGGTCGAGTTCGGCGGCCATCGCGGCTAATTGTCGCC
>JAYSXU010000448.1:0-4213 GCA_043716965.1 Fimbriiglobus sp. | reverse complement strand
CATCCGCACTTTGCGCACAGCGATCTGCGATCATGCCGCCCAGCCAGTTGCCGCACGCCGTGCCGGCCAACATGACGCCGATAATCCCCGTCCAGGTGAACAGTGAAACTCCGAACATTTGCGCGAGCAACCGCGACGCAGTAATCTCCAATGTCATGCCACAAAAGCTGCACAGAAACACGATGAGGCACGCCATCGGCATACTGAATACCGCAATTGATTTGTTCGATGACATGCTGCTGTCACTCGACGCCCGAGCCGCGCGATCGCCACTTTGCCCCCCCGTGAGTATTAACGCCGACAGTCCGGCAGTGCCCAGGAGCAATCCGGCGGTCGCGTACACAATTGCGTTCACGGTGAATGTCGGAATTAACACATACCCGGTTGCAAAGTTGCCGACCAAACAACCCAACGTGCTGAGAGAAAAGATCATCCCCGCGACCCGACCAACATGCTGTTGGTCCGGCAACCCGACTTGAATTGATAGCGGCGTGAGCAGGCTTAATATAAACCCGACCGGGAAGCACATCATCACTACCAACACGGGGATGCGAACTTCGATTGGCAACAGCAGATGCCAATGTGCTGCGTTCAATATCATTGGTAACGTCACCATCCAAAACGCCGCAATCGCACCACATACCAGCACCACAGCCAGCCGACGCGGGTTGACGACCCGGCTCGCCAGTTTGCCGCCGTACACATTTCCCAACGCAATCCCGGCCAAGAACGAACCAATCACGCCGGTCCAGGTTTCCAGAGACGACCCCACGAACGGTGCCAGCAATCGACCGGCGACCAGTTGCAACACCAACAGCCCGGCGTTGGCCAGGAAGACGATGGCCCCCACGGTCGCCCACTGAAGTGTGCTGATCCGTCGGAAGACTCGTGACGCATCGGTTGTCGAGCGGTTCATTCCGCTTCCTCGTGGCTTCCGGTTTCAACACGGAATTCGGCGTCCGAACCGTCGGCACGCCGTACTCCGTTGAATTCCCGCTAAAATACGAACTTGCTGCTTCGCGTGGTGAGAATTGGTCTTACCCGGTCACTGATTTCCTCGCCACGGCCTTGTGCCGTTGGCCCATGAACACGTCACCATGACCACACGATTCGTCATCGGTATTGATCTGGGTACGACTAATTGCGCGCTGGCCTACGCGGATACTGGCGCGGGTAGCGATCCGAAAGCGAAGCCGTTCGGCATCCCCCAAGTCGTGAATCCGGGCATGGTGGAGGAGCGGGAACTGCTGCCGTCGTTCCTGTATTTACCCGGTACGAACGAACAACCTGCCGGGGCGTTGAAGCTACCTTGGGACGCGGAGCGGGACTACTGCGTCGGCGAGTTCGCCCGGAACTTCGGATCGAAAGTCCCCACGCGGTTGGTGGCCTCGGCGAAGTCGTGGCTGTGCCATCCCGGTGTCGATCGCACCGCACAAATTTTGCCATTTCGCGCGATCGAAACCGACCGCCGCGTCTCACCGCTGGATGCCTGCACGCGATACTTAAAACACTTGGCGGAGGCGTGGAATCACGTCATGGCCAAGGCGGTTCCGGAGCATCGGTTGGAAGTGCAAGAAGTCATCATCACGGTGCCCGCGTCGTTCGATGCGGCCGCACGCGATTTGAGTATTGAAGCAGCCCGCGCAGCCGGTTTGGAGAACGTGACGCTGCTCGAAGAACCACAAGCGGCGTTCTATGCGTGGCTGGACGGCCTCGGGGAAAAGTGGCGTGATTCCGTGAACGTCGGGGACATGGTTCTGGTCGCGGACGTGGGCGGCGGCACGACCGACTTCACCTTAATTGAAGTGGGCGAAGAAGGGGGCAACCTGGCCCTAACGCGGCTGGCGGTCGGGGATCACTTGCTGCTAGGCGGGGACAACATGGACCTTGCGGTTGCCCACACCGTGGCGGCAGCCCTGGCGAAAAATGACAAGAAAATCGACCAATCGCAAATGCAGCAACTCACGTATGCGGCCCGCCAAGCGAAGGAACAAATCCTGAGTGACAGCACGTTGTCATCGGCTCCGGTGACGATTCTTGGCAAGGGGCGCTCGGTCGTTGGCGGCACGATTCAGTACGACTTGCCGCGTGTCGATGTCGAAAAAGTCCTCATCGACGGTTTCTTCCCGGAATGCTCACGGGATGCCGAACCGATGCGGGCGCGGAGCATCGGCCTTCAAGAACTCGGCTTGCCGTATGTCGCGGACGCGGGGGTGACGAAGCATCTCGCGCACTTTCTATCCCGGCAAGCGGAAGCGTTGGCCACCCGAGAGAAACCGACCGGCAAGAAGAAAAAGGGCGGCGCGGACGCGGTGGCGTTGCCGACGGCGGTGCTGTTCAACGGCGGCGTGTTCAAAGCCGATCCGTTGCGGAATCGGTTCATGAGCGTGTTGAACAGTTGGGCGAAGTCCGCGAAGGCCGAAGCGGTTCGCACGTTGGCCGGGATCGATCTCGACCTCGCGGTGGCACGCGGGGCGGCATACTATGGTATGGTGCGGCGCGGCAAAGGGGTGCGGATTCGCGGTGGTACGGCGCGGGCCTATTACATCGGCGTGGAGATTGCCATGCCCGCCGTCCCCGGAATGTTACCGCCGTTGAAGGCGTTGTGCGTGGCGCCGTTCGGCATGGAAGAAGGCACCGAAGCGGACGTGCCCGGCCAAGAGTTTGGTCTCGTAGTGGGTGAAGAAGTCGAGTTCCGGTTCCTCGGGTCCACCGTTCGCCGCGACGACAAACCCGGCACCGTGGTCGAGGAATGGGAAGAGCAAATCGACGAACTATCGCCAATGCGGGTGACGCTGGAAGGCAAAGCCCAACAAGGTCGCGTCGTTCCGGTTCACCTGCACAGCAAAGTCACCGAAGTCGGCCAACTCGAACTCTGGTGCCACAGCCGCGACGGCAAGCAACGCTGGAAACTGGAATTCAACGTCCGCGAAGGCCGGTAAGCTAAAAGGAGATCAGCAAGAATGTTCACCACAGAGGCACAGAGACACAGAGAAATCCAAAGTAATGATTTCTGTTTTTCTCTGTGTCTCTGTGACTCTGTGGTGAAATTGGTTTTACTTCTTCAATGTATTTCCACGCCGGTTTCACCGTCGGTGATTTCGCCGATGACCCAGGCTTCCCCGAGGTGTTTGACGATCTCCGGGGCGACGGTCGGTTTGGCGATCACCACGAAGCCGATGCCGTTGTTGAAGACGCGATCCATTTCGCTGTCGGCGATGTTGCCTAGCTTTTGTAGCAAGGTGAACACCGGGAGTTGCGGCCAACTGCTGCGTTTCAAGATTGCTCGTTTGCCGGGTGGCAGGATACGCCCGATGTTGTCTGGCAGCCCGCCGCCGGTGATGTTGGCCAACCCTGTGACCGGGAATTTTTCGATCAGTTCGCGGATGAGTTTCACGTAAATGCGGGTGGGCGTGAGGAGTGCTTCACCAAGAGTGCTGCCCAATTCCGAAGCGTGCGATTCGACGGTGAGTTGGGCGGCGTCAATCACCTTGCGGACGAGGCTGTAGCCGTTGGAGTGAATGCCGCTCGATGCCAGCCCGATCAACACGTCCCCGGTCTCGATGGCGCGACCGTCAATGATCCGGTCCCGCTCTACGACTCCGCTACAAAACCCCGCCATGTCGAAGTCGCCTGGCGCGTAGAAGTCCGGCAGGATCGCGGTCTCACCGCCCACCAACGAACACCCGGCTTCGAGGCACCCGTTACTGATTCCACTCACCAATTGCTTCGACAATTCCGGGTCGTCCGTCGGCATCGCAATGTAATCGAGGAACACCAGCGGTTCGCCGCCGGTACAAATCAGGTCGTTGACCGACATGGCGACCAAGTCGATGCCGACCGTGTCGAACTTCCCCATCAACCGCGCAATCTTGAGCTTCGACCCGACGCCGTCCGTGCAACTCACCAGCACCGGGTGCCGGTACCGCCCGTCCGGGTTCAGGTCAAACAGGCTCGCAAACCCGCCCGATCCCTTGCCGCCCTTGCGCGCCGGAAACGGCGGCGGCACCACCCGCTTCGCGTCCCACGTCCGCGTCAACAGCGGAGCGATCCCCGCCATCGTCTCGGCGTACTTCTCCAGGTTCAGCCCCGCCTTCTCGTAAGTCCAACGCGCCGGTTCCGCCATGAGATACTCTGGGTGCGTGTCACTGAGTCAATACATCCCATGATATAGACCCGTTACCGATCACCCTTTCCGTTTCGTTGCCCTTCC
>JAYSXU010000447.1:0-4216 GCA_043716965.1 Fimbriiglobus sp. | reverse complement strand
GGCGACGCCCTGGGTTGACGACCCCACCGCTTGGCAGCCTGAAAGGCTGCGAGCCGAGAGTCGGGAACGATGGCTGTCAGCCCTTCAGGCTGAGAATTTTTACGCTGACCACCCAGGGCGGCGGCGCAAAGCCTCCTTGCCCTGGGCTGAGTGCTGCCAGCCCTTCAGGCTGAAGACAACTCTCTGTGTAATCAGGAAACAATTCACAGATCCAATCAAACTCAAAACGCCGTGGGGCGATGGTTCCTTGCGGTTCCATCGCCCCACGGCGTTTTGTCATTCACGTTGACAGCTTACTTGCCGCAACCGCTGCATGGTGCGGCGACTGGGGTAGCCGTTGCACAGGGGTCACAGACGGCTGTTGCACAAGGGTCCGCACAGAGGCGGCCTTTGAACAGGCCCTTCAGGAAATCGCGGACTGGCGTGGAGCAGGTGTTGCCGGTCATCATGCCAGCGAGTCCTGGGGCACAGGCGTTGCAGTTGTTGGCAGCCACAGCGGCTGGGGCACAACTGCCGGTTGCTGCGGAGCCACAACCGTTACCTGCGGCGGATGCACAGCCGTTGCCACACGGGTCCACTGGCACATAGCGAGCTTTGCGGACCGTCACGCTTACAGGCACGGTGACGGGCACTTTCTTGCAGACGGTCATCTGCACCATCTCGGTGGTCGTGCAAGGCACCTTCACCATTGTCGTGCAAGCCACTTGCTTGCAGACCGTGTACGGCACTGTCTTGCAGACGGTTTCGGGAACCATCGTCACGACTTTCGTCGGGACTTGCTTGATGCCGGTTTCACAGACGATCTTGGTCGTCGTGACCGGAACCACCTTCGAGACCACTTGGCTAACCATGCGGGTCGTGGTGACCGGCACTTGCTTGACGATTTCTTCGGGCACCGTCTTGACCACGGTGACGGGCACTTGGCGAACTTGTTGCTCGCTCACCATGCGGGTCGTGGTGACCGGCACTTGCTTGCTCACTTGCAGTCCTTCGACGAACACCCGGCCTGGGGCCGCTGCGTCGTAGGTTGGGGTTCCGGCGGTGATGCCAGCCGCTGCGTTGCCGCCCAACAGTTGGCCGCAGCCGTCGGCACCGGCCAACGGTGCTGGCGTTGCCGACCCGACCGCGTTGTTGGCCACGAACGCCCCACGAGCCATGCGGCGGGTGGTGGTCGGGACTTGGCGAGTTTCCATCACGGTGACGTTGCGGGTCACGGTGGTGGGAACCTTCTCGATGATCGTTTCGCTAACCATTCGCGTGGTGGTCACGGGCACGCTTTCCATCACGTTTTCGGTCACTTTCTTCGTGACGGTCACGGGAACTTGTTCCGAGACCGTCTTGCGTTGCATCGTGGTGACCGGCATCGTTTCGGTCACGTCCTGGTTCTTCGTCACTTGGCGAGTTTTCATCTCGTCCGGGGTGCGGATCAGTGCCAACCGGCTGCCGACTTGCTTCTGCACGGTTTGGCAGGTGCAAGGGTCCACTTCACAAGCGTACTGGGCCACGCGGCTTAAGCTCAGGTGCCCCTTCGCACAGTAGCTCTCGCACTCGGTCACGGCGACTTTCTTGGTCACCGTCTTGCATTCCGTCACGGGATCACAAATCGTTTTGCAAACCGTCCGCGTTTCCGTCGTGGTGACATCGTGTGTCACGGGCTTGCAAACTTGCTTCAGGGTCGTTTCCGTGACCGGCTTGCAGACCGTTTTGGCCACGTCGCGGATCACGGTTTCGGTGACCGGCTTGCACACCGCCACTTGAACGCTATGAACGGTCGTTTCGCAAACCGGGTGGCAGGCGTAGGACGATTCCGTCTTGATCGTGGTTTCGCACACCGGCTTGCAGACCGTGAAGGTGCATTCCTTGTACGTGGTCTCGTTCACCTTGCGGTAGACGGTGTAGCGGCATTCCTTCATCACGGTTTCCGTGACCGGCTTGCACACGGTCTCGTTGACCACCGTGTTCACCGTCTCCGTGACCGGACGGCGAATGGTGAATGGCACGTCCTTCATGACCGTCGAGCAAACCGCCTTGTTGACGGTTTCTTGAACTTGACGGTACGCCGTCTCGGTGACGTTTTTGTACGTGGTCCGCGCTTCGTCGCGGTAGGTCGTCCGGGTGACCGGCTTCATCACCGTTTCATTGACGGTTTGGTACGCGGTCTGGTACCGGGTTTCCGTGACGTTGTCATAAACAACGCTGTAGGCAGACCCTAACCCCGAGTTCGCCGCAGCGAAGCCGGTTTGGGAATCACACACGGGGGCGCTATTGGCGGGGTACGTGGTACAACCACAGTGACCAGCCTTGGCAGACGGACTGCCGGTAACCATCGCAGCCACCGCTACGATTGTGGGGATACCCCAACGAATCATCATGATGTCGTCTCCTCACCGGACCGACCCGACACACCGGCGCATCTTCACGCCAATGGAGCCAACCCACGTCCTGTGAATTGGAGCCGAATCCAGTCCTGATCCTGTAAGCGAAAATCCGCAACAACCAGCCGCGATGACGAGCCACACTCTTCGTGATCCGCAACCGAATCGTTACGTTGGCTGACTAAGCTCGTCTGCGTTCTGTATCGGAAAACCCGATTCGCCCGAACCAGCACGGCCGATGGTGCAACCGGAAATTGCCGCACTCCGTAGACATCGCACAACGCGCATAACGGCGGTGTGGGCAGAGCGGGTTGTAACGAGTCCGAACGGCGCGATTGTAGGGCTAGAAACAAGGGCAAAAGGTGCAGATGTGAAGGCTGTAACGAAGGGTGCGGGAAGGGCTAAGTTGTATTGATTGGCATGAGAGGCATGCAGCGAATGTGTAGTGTGCGGAGCATTTGATTTCGATTTGTTTATGACGTGGCAGGCAATTGCAAGAAAGGGGTGCTTCGCCCGACGGGGCTTTGTCTCTGTTCCGGACCCGCCGAGCGAAGCGAATGGTTATTAAGCAGCGTCCGTGCCAATTGGGCATGATGGCGTGAATAGGTTGGGAATGCTTGTAAATAGGCTCGTTTGCGATGTCGGTCATTCACCCCGGCTGAACGATCGGCAAGCTTGACCGAATCTTGGCAATTTTTACACACCCTTTTTCCGACTGCTTTGCAACTTCCACAGAATTGATGAATCAGTCGTACGAGTTGATTGCCACGATCAGTTGGTGAGTAGCTGGTAAACCAGAAGTGCGATCTTCGGACCGAGGGTTTAGAAAAAACGCAACCCAGAGCGAGCCATTTCGGCAACGTCTGGGTTCTTGAATCGCATTTCACTCCACACTGTTAGGACTGCATGAGCAATGCAATTGCGCTCAGACTTTCAGTGTTGTAGGTAGGCGTCGCGGGTTACTTGTGACCCTTGGGGGCCAATAGTGCGGTCATCTGCTTGCCTTCCATCTGAGCGGGCTTTTCGATCTTGCAGTAATCGGCCAGCTTTTCAAGCATACTTTCAATGATGCGGCGGCCTTCTTCAATGTGCTGCATCTCGCGGCCTCGGAACTGCACTTTGACGAGGACTTTGTCGCCGTGGTCCAGGAACCCGCGGGCTTGGTTCACTTTGGTGTCCACGTCATGCACGCCGGTTTTGGGGCGCACGCGCAGCTCTTTGAGCTTCTGCTGGTGGGTTTTGGTGGCTTGCTTTTTGGACTGGGCGTACTTGAACTTCCCGTAGTCCATGATCTTGCAGACAGGCGGCCGTTCCGTTGAAGCGACTTCCACGAGGTCGAGGCCCGCTTCGCGTGCCATCTCCATCGCTTGGTTGGTCGGAACGATTCCGTGTTGTTCGCCTTCGGCTCCGATTAATCGGATGGGGCTGATGCGGATTTGGTCATTCATCCGAGGGCCGGTCGGCGGACGAGCCGGGCCATTACGATCGAACGGGGGGATACGCGGTCTCCTTTCGCAAAAACTTGAGGATGGTCAATGCAGCGGACAGACGTACCAAAGGTTCACGTGCAAAGTGACCTCCGGGTGTCGCGTCAACTGTTACTTCAAACCTTAACTATACAGACATAACTGACCTAACCCATTCCGTCAACGCCGTCCGTGCGAATTTTGCTGGATTCACAGTTGGGGGAAACTCAATTCACAGAGTGCCTTGCGGTGAACGTTGCTTATTGTGCCGTCATTGAATTTAGCCGTTCCCTACATAATACCTCATCCAGAACTCCGAACTCAACCGCTCTCGGGTCGAATTGAGTTCCGGCCTCGACGTGCCGTGGGGTTTAC
>JAYSXU010000446.1:0-4221 GCA_043716965.1 Fimbriiglobus sp. | reverse complement strand
TTCTGCAAGGTTTCTAGAAACATCAAGCGTTCAATCTGATTCAGTGTCGCGGCAATCTCCGCGTGCGGCGGCAGTTCGTCCAGATCGTTCAACAGGGTCCGGATTTTATTGGCATTCGGCTTGGCCACTTCTAGGTAAACCAGATCTGCTTGGAGCACTTTTATTTCGATTGCGTAGCCGACGAGATTCCCGATGAAGCTTCCACTGTGACTCGTGAGCCGGCTAAGCCGATGAACGGATAGCAGATCGGCCCAGGCCTCGTCGTGTCGGCCCTCGCCCAGTTTTAACATCGCCCGACAAATCAGTGCGTTCGCCAGGTCGCGGGTCGGCTGTAGGATCGGCAACAATACGTGCATGAGAGAGGCAAGACCGTTGTGACCCGGCGTGTCCCGTTGCGGAATGATCGACGGGAAGTAATACTTCGGGCATCGGGATGCTTGGTCCGCGTACTTCAGCGCGACGGCGTTTTTCTCCAGCCACTCGACGCAGACCGGGTGATCCTTGGCGAGCCACGGGCGGCTCATCAGCGGTTGTTCGTCCACAAAAAAATCTGGGTCACGGCTCTTTGAATCGGCCCTTTTGTCTTCCGCGTAAAGTCGGTGGTTGATGTAGTCATCCGGCGTTTTCTCCCGCCGTGGGACGCCCAACGACTGATAAAAACGATCACTCAAGTTCCCGCGTTCCGGGTTCGGCCCGGTGGCTTTCAAGAGGAACACAACCGCGTTTTCCTCGGGCTTGATGCCCTTGCTGAGCCGTTGGTTCACCGCCGCTTCGTAATCGACGTACCCGAGCGAATCAACCGGCTCCGTCAAATAGGTCGTCTCCGGGCTGATCGTAAACTTCGCCTGGCGTTGCGAGATGTCTACGGGGTCGAAGTAGTATCGGTACCCCAACCCGGCACCGATCACCGCGAGGATGCCCAAGACAACGATGATGACGCCGAACACCTTCCACAACTTCCGCATTTGCATTCTCCCAAGGCAGTA
This sequence comes from Fimbriiglobus sp., assembly GCA_043716965.1. Taxonomy (GTDB): domain Bacteria; phylum Planctomycetota; class Planctomycetia; order Gemmatales; family Gemmataceae; genus Fimbriiglobus. Next base: position 3,235 of record JAYSXU010000446.1, on the reverse strand, counting down.
GGTCATTCACGATACAGCAAATACGCCTCACGCCGTTGGCGGAAAGCTTCTTCCTCCGGTTCCCAGGTTGCCGCGATGTCTTGCCACGGTGTTCCCACGTCGATGGCCAATCGTTCGCGGGCGCTGCCGAAGAGGAGGTCGATGGCGGGGATGTGGGAGACGAATTCGTAGGTCTCGGATCGCCACCGGAACGCATCGCCGAAGTGTTCGCGGAAGGCACACAGCACCGCCAACCCGGTGCGGACGGGGCGGAAACAGTCGCCCGTTGGGATGATGTACACGCCGGCGCAGGTTTGCCCGGCGTGCTTTTGGAACGTGGGGCGGAACTCGGCGGGCAGGAACACCACGCCGGGGAGGTTCATCCCCCGCAGGTGTTGAACGAGTGAACGCCCACGAACAATCGTTCGTGGGGGGTAGGGCATTCCGACGTACTGAAACGGTCGCGTCGTGCCCCGGCCTTCGCTGAGGTTCGTCCCTTCAATTAGGCACATGCCGGGGTAGATGGTGGCGGTCTCCAGGTGCGGCATGTTGGGTGACGGCGGGACGTGCCAACCGCACGGCTGGCGGCGGTCGTAGCCTTCGCAAGCCACCACGTGTAAGTCCACGGTCGGCACCCGCTCCGCTTGGTACAGCTTCGCCAACTCGCCCATCGTCAGGCCGTGGCGGGTGGCAATCGGGTGCGGGCCGACGAAGCTGTCGAAGCCCGGTTGAATCGTCGGCCCTTCGACTTGAACACCGCCGATCGGGTTAGGGCGATCCAACACCACCACCGGCAACCCGAGTTCCGCACACGCCTCCAGGCAGTACAGCATCGTCGCTTGAAACGTGTAATACCGGCTGCCGATGTCCACGAGGTCAATGACGAGAACGTCCAGCCCCGCCAACATCGCGGGCGTCGGATTCAAGCTAGCAAACGATTCGCCGTACAGGGAATGAACGCGAAGTTCACCCCCGCTACCGCCCGCAACCGGGATCAGGTCTTGCGCTTCGCCGGTGATGCCGTGTTCCGGGCCGAAGAGGGCAACAAGTTGGAACTCCGTCGCGGCTTGAACCACTTCAAGTGCCGGGACCAAATCGCCAGTCAACGCCGCCGGGTGCGTGACCAACCCGACCCGCTTCCCACGAAGCAAGTTGAACCGGGTGTTACGCACCACGTCCAGCCCGTTGTACGTCACTTCTCGCCCGCCCCTTTCGTGTTAGGAAATCCGAACTCACCACAGAGGCACAGAGACACAGAGAAAGCCAAATCAAACCAAATTCATTCTGGTCTTCTCTGTGCCTCTGTGCCTCTGTGGTGAAAAGTCTTATTCGAGGATTACTTCTCGCCCGTCCCTTTCGGTTCACGAGGCTTGGCGTTTTTGACGTACTTGTCGAACCACGACAACTGTTCCGCCAGCACGTGCTGAATGCTCTCCTTGGCCGCGTAGCCGTGGTCTTCGTGTGGCAGCAGCACCAGTCGGGCCGTGCCGCCGTTGCCGCGAACCGCTTGGTACAGGCGTTCGCTTTGCACCGGGAAGGTGCCGGGGTTGGAGTCGGCTTGGCCGTGGATCATGAGCAGCGGTTCGTCGATCTTGTGGGCATTGTTGAACGGCGACATCTTCGCGTAAACCTCCGGTGCTTCCCAGAACGTGCGGCGTTCGTTTTGGAAGCCGAACGGCGTCAGCGTGCGGTTGTACGCCCCGCTGCGGGCGATCCCGGCGCGGAACAAGTCGCTGTGCGCCAGTAGGTTCGCGGTCATGAACGCCCCGTAACTGTGGCCGCCGATGCCGACGCGGGTGCGGTCGATCGGGCCGAGTTCGGCGGCCTTGTCGATAGCCGCTTTCGCACTCATCACCAGTTGTTCGATGAACGTGTTGTTCGCACTGTCCGGCGGGCCGATGATCGGCATACTGACTTCGTCCATGACCGCGTAGCCTTGCGTCAGGAAGAAGAGGTGCGAGTAGCCGGTCAGCGTCACGAAGCGGTTCGGCGACCCGCTGACTTGGCTCGCGGTGTCGGCGGTGTTGAACTCACGCGGGTAGGCCCAGAAGATCGTCGGCAGCTTCTCGCCGTCCTTGTAATCCGGGGGCAAGTACAGCGTGAACGAGATCGTTACGCCGTCCTCGCGCTTACAGGTGACGAGTTGCTTTTTCACCTTGCGAAGTTCGGGGAACGGGTCGGTGTTCGCCGTCAGTGACACCTCCTTGTCACCGTCGCGGTAGTAGTAGTTTCCCGGCTCCGTTGATGATTCACGGCGAATCAGGAACTGGCGTTTCTCCGCGTCAATCACGGCCACCACGGATTCGGACACCCCCTCGCGGCAGGTGAACAGGCGGGTCGTTTTCTTCTGGTCGAGGTCGAAGAGTCCGAGGTACGGGAAGTCCCCCTTCGGCGTGGCCCCGGCCCCGGAGACGAGTAGCCCCTTGCCCAGCGTGTGCAGAACCCGTTGGCCGTTCGGCAGCGGTTTGGTCAGCGGGGTGCCGGGGTCGTTGTATCGGTCTTGGCTACTGCGATCGAACACCACCTGCGGTGCGTCCGTCGGCTTGGTGAAGTCCTGTTTCACGGTGCGAACCCAGCGGCGTTCCCGGTCGAAGTCAGAGACCAGTGCCGTGCCGTCTTCAAAGAAGCTCGCCCCGTTGAAGCGGTGTTCGGTCTTGGCCACGGACTTCGGCGAACCACCGAACGGCGGTGCCAGCGTGAAGAGTTCGTCGCGGTGTGGGACTTTCATTTTTGGGTCACCGCCGTCGAGTGCTTCGGCCCACATCAAGGTCGCGTCCGCCGTCGGCGTCCACCGCACCCCACGGGGTCCGGTCGGCACGCCTTCGATCGGTACTTTGTCCTGCAACGGCAGGTCCGCCACGGTGTGAACGACCTTGCCTTGGCCGTCCCAAACTTCGATCCCCTTCGGGAATGCGTTGGACGGGTGCAGGTACGAGAACGGCTTCTTGAGCCGGGTCACGAGCGTGAACTTGCCGTCCGGCGACACCACGGACGCGGTAACGATCCCCGCCGCCCCCAGGGGCATAACTCCCAGTGTCACCGCGTTGACAGTCGCCAGTTGCGACGTGGCGTAGTACTCGAACAAGTTCTCGTCGTGGCCGTTTTGCAGCATGTCTTGGTAGGTCCGCACCGGCGCCGCCTTGCCGCTACTTTCCTGCACGGTCGGCCCGGATGGGGCGAGCGGTTGTTCGGGCGGCTTGGCCCGGTTCGCGGGGGTCGTCTGAACGAGCAACCGGTTCGCATCAACCCAGTCCAC
>JAYSXU010000445.1:0-4225 GCA_043716965.1 Fimbriiglobus sp. | reverse complement strand
GCTTCTTGTACTTGCTGCCGATCTTGCTGCCGGATCGCACGATGCCGCCGGGGAACGGCAGGATCACACCGGGGACGCTTCGACACGCTTCCACCGCGACTTCGGCGGCGGCCAATGCAACGCTTTGGTTCACGCCCAAAATCAGGAAGTTCCCGCCCGCGACGCCCTTGGTCGTGCCGAACACGTCCTCGCAAAGAAACTCGCCGTCCATCGTCGGGATTCGCCAATAGCGGCGCTCGCTGTATAGCTTGCTAATCTGCCAACCGTCGCCGAAAAACCGCAAGTTGCCACCAATGCGGATCGTCTTGTCCGTAACCGACATCCCGTTGAAGCAGGCCGTGGTGGCGCACGTTAACACGCACTGCCCCACGCGGTTCACCAACGCTTTTTGCAGTGCATCCCGACTAAATGCGAAAAAAAGTAGGCTGACCCCAGGCCGACCGTCCGACGTTTCTGATGGCGACAAGCGGCGTTCGATTCCCGCCTCTGCATCACAGCCGATCACTGATGCCGCATACCCCGTCACCGCGTTGGCGGCATGATCGACCCATTTGGCGGATTCCGCTGTCACGACGAGCCGTGCGGCGGTCATCGGGAAGGCTTCCGCAAACGTGTCTTCGATTTCGGTGCCGGAGATTGTCAGCATGGGGTCATTGTCAACGGGAGGCGGTTAACTGCAAGCCCTTCGGAACGATGAACCACTCGGCGATTTCAAACAGTCCTTGTACGACAAGCGCTAAACCCGCAGCGGGGATGGCACCCAACAGAATCAGTTCTTTGTCTTGTAAACGAAGCCCTTGTTGGATCGGCACACCTAACCCGCCCGCATCAATCAGCGCGCCAAGCGTGGCAGTACCGATGTTAATAATCGCGGCCGTTTTGATTCCGGCAATGATCGACCGCGACGCCATCGGGAGTTCCACCAGCCGCAATTTCGCCCACGGTTTTAGGCCAATGCCTTCCGCAGCTTCATGGAGTGACAACGGGATGTCACGCAGGCCCGTTGCCGTGTTCCGGATGATCGGTAGCAAGCTGTAGAAGAACAACGCGATGATCGCCGGCCGCGCGCCAAGCCCGCCGATGACGGGAATGGCGACCATGAACACCAACAACGCGAGCGACGGGATCGTTTGCACCAACCCGGCGATGCCGATGATGAGTTGCCCCCAACGCGGTTGCCGACTGGCGAATATCCCAAGCGGGATCGCCACGAGAATGGCGGCGGTGAGCGAAATCGCCACAAGGATCAGGTGCTCCACCGTGTGGCGCAGAATCTGTTGAGTACGGGTTTCGATGACCGCGTCCGTGGCAATCCCGAGGGTTTGTTGCACCGCGTCGCGGGCAATCGCGGGTTCCGGTTCGCCCGCTTGCGTGCGGATGTTTAGCTTCCGAATTGCGGTTTCGTCCAGCTTGCCTTCCAACTTCTCCAGCGTAGCCAGGGCGTCCGGGTGCTGCTTCGCCCAATCGAGCCGGTAGAGGAACACCGCCGCGTAGCTCGGGAAGAACTTGCGGTCGTCTTGCAGGATGCGCAGTTGAAAGCGTTCGATCTCGGCGTCGGTCGTGTAGACATCGGTCACGTCAATTTGCCCCGCGACCAGGGCCTGGTAGGCAATCGCGTGTTCCAATGCACGCGGCTCATCGAAGGGTAAGGCGTAGTGCGATTTCAGCGCGGGCCAGCCGTCTTTGCGCCGGGTGAACTCCGTACTCATGCCGAGTTTCAGATCGGGATGCTTCAACAAATCCGAGATGCGTTGCAGCTTCAATTTGTCGGCCATGTCAACTCGCACGCCGAGCGCGTAGTTGTTTTCATACCCCAGTGGCCGCGTGATCCCGATCCCCTGTTCGAGAAGTTTGGCACGAAGTTTAGCAAGATCGACCAGTGTCGGGTCGTTGAAAATCTGAAACGCCAACGTGCCGGTGAACTCGGGATAGACTTCGATTTGCCCCGCCTTCAACGCTTCCCAAAGCACCGGCGTGCCGCCCAACTCGCGCCGGTGTTGCACCACGGTTCCACTGGACCGCACCAACACTGTGGCCATCTCACCCAGCAGCACGGATTCGTTATCGACCTTGGAACCGATGCGGGTTTCGGTCGGGTTGCTGCACCCGGTGGTGGCGAAACACAGTGCCATGATTATGAAAAGTTGTCGTGTCATACGGTCTCCCGTTGGGCCTGGATGAACCGGGTCACGAACTCGTTGGCGGGTTGAGTGGTTAGTTCGGTCATGGCGCCGCGTTGCACGATTTCGCCATCCCGCATTAGTACGATTTGGTCGCCGAGTGATGCCGCTTCGCGGAGGTCGTGCGTGACCAGCACGACGGTTTTATTCAGGTTCTGGAAGATCGCTTTCAAGTCCGTTTGCAACTCCGCGCGAACCAGTGGGTCGAGCGCGCCCATCGGTTCATCTAGCATCAACACGGGCGGGTCGAGCATCAACGCCCGCATCATGCCGACACGTTGGCGCTGGCCGCCGGAAAGTTGGACCGGGAAGCGATCGAGGCTGTCTTGCGGCAGGCGGACCAACTCAGCCAGTTCGCGGACTCGGTTTGTGATGTCGGACAGTTTCCAACCAATCTGCTTCGCCACAAGGGTCACGTTTTCGCGTGCGGACAGGTGGGGGAACAGCCCGCCATCTTGCACGACGTAGCCGGTCCGCAGCCGAATCGCGTGAACGGTTTCCGGTGACAATGTTGTGTCATCGAAGCGGATCACGCCGCGGTCCGGCCACAACAGGCCGAGCAATAACCGTAACACCGTCGATTTCCCGCACCCACTTGGGCCGAGGAGGACCGTTGTTTTTGCTGTGGGAATTGTGAGCGTAGTCGGCACCAGGGCAACCATTTGCCCGTAGGCTTTCGACACATCGACGAGTTCGATCACGCGGGGGTCTCGTCAGGAGCCGGGGAATTTTTGGATACCGCCGGAACTGCGGTTAATGAAGTCATAGACAGTGAACGCTTGCAGGCGGTATTGGCCGTCCGCATCTTTCTTGAACGTCGCCTCAATGTAAAGCGGAATTCGTTCCGCTGCGGACGACGTAAAGATCAGTGCATCGAACCCGATCCGGAGTTGACCGTCGGGGAGTTCGACAAAGTTGTTACGATCGAAGTTCTTAAAAGCAACTGTGGCCGTGTGCTGTTGGGCACGCAGGGCCACCAGTTCGCGGAAACCTTTCTTGTCGTACTTGTCGTACTGAAACTTGTCCGAAATCTGCGCGAACAACCCGTCCCAGTTGCGGTCATTAACGGCTTGACCCATTATCTGCACACGGCGGACGGCCTCTTCTCGTGGGCTTTCGTAGAAGCGATCGCACAGGAATAGTAGAAGCAGTAACAGTGCCGCGACGCTGACACGGATGAGGCTGCCCCGGTCCTGCTTCCGCACGAGCAACCCGCCGGTCACGAACACCCCGAGGATCAGGATGACGTACAACGTGAACGACGGATCGCTGAGGAACGTCGGCATCGAATTCTCCGAATCCAGGATTCAAGCCGTGATTACTTTCGCAATTCCGCCCCGTAAATTGCGGCATCGCCGAGCTGCTCTTCGATGCGTAGCAACTGGTTGTACTTGGCGATGCGGTCCGTGCGGCTGGCGGAGCCGGTCTTGATCTGGCCGCAGTTGGTCGCCACCGCGAGGTCGGCGATGGTCGTGTCTTCCGTCTCGCCGCTGCGGTGCGATAGGATCGCGGTGAACTTGTTGCGCATCGCGGTTTGCACGGCGTCGAGGGTTTCCGTCAGGGTGCCGATTTGGTTCACCTTAACGAGAATGCTGTTGCCACATTTCTCGTTGATACCACGCTTCAGCCGTTCAGTGTTGGTCACGTACAAGTCGTCGCCGACGAGTTGAATCTTGTCGCCGAGTTTGGCGGTCAGTTTCTTCCACCCGGCCCAGTCGTCTTCGGAAAGTCCGTCCTCGATCGAGCAAATCGGGTACTTGGCACACAGCCCGGCCCACATGTCGATCATCTCGTCGGACGAAATAATCCGGTCCGGGGCGCTCTTGAAGAAGCAGTAGCCGTCTTTGCCCTTGTGTTTCGCTTCTTCAAATAGTTCCGTACACGCCGCATCCAGGGCGAACATTACATCAACGCCGACCTTGTACCCCGCCTTCTCAATCGAAGTCGAAATGATGGCCAAGGCCGCGTCCGCACCGTCAATGTTTGGGGCAAAGCCGCCTTCGTCACCGACCGAGGTGCTAAGCCCCTTGTCGTGCAACACCTTC
>JAYSXU010000444.1:0-4227 GCA_043716965.1 Fimbriiglobus sp. | reverse complement strand
TCGCACCGTTACCGTCGAAGCTCGGTCGGTTTGAATTCGATGTCCTTGAAGTGAATCTCGGCACCCTCGGCTTGTAGCCCGATGCGGCCTTGCGTCAGGCTACCATCCTTGCCTTCGTTCACGAGCTTGCCGTTGACGTGGATCGTGATGTCGCCGCCCTTGCAGGTGATTTCGCACTGGTTCCACTCGCCGATTGGCTTCTCGATTTTCTCCCCTTTGCCGATGCGGAAGTATTGCCGCCCTTCTTTGTTCGCCTCGTTCTTGCGGGTTGGGTCGAGACTCAGTTTGGGGAGTTGTTTCTGGGCGTCGTACTGGAACCAGATGTCCCCGGCTTCCCCAGACGCGAGTTGGGCTTCGTAGGAATGCGGCCAGAATACGTCGGGTTTCTGAGCATGGATCAGCACGCCGCTGTTCGGGCGTTTCAACTCGGTCGGGGCGTACTTCCACTTCAAGCGCAACATATAGTTGGCATAGACTTTGTCCGTCACCAGATACCCCGTCGGCTTACCGCTGCACTTCAAGATGCCGTCCGCGACGGTCCATGTGGCTTTGCCGTCGGCCTTCGCGTCCTTCGTGACGACGCTCCAACCGCTGAGGTCTTTGCCGTTGAACAACGCCGTGAAGCCGTCCTTGTCATCGGCACTCAGATTCAACAGTGACAACGACATGACACTGAACATGACTAACGCAATCAATCGACACATGCGGCAATCCTCAACTAAATAAACCACGAACCGGGTCGCCGGTGACGATTCGTGTCGGGCGGCCGGCGGCGTCGGTGTAGTGGGTGTCCGCACTGATGCCCAGCGCGTCGAACAGGGTAGCGGCAATGTCCCCCGGTGTGACGGGGTTCGACTGCGGGTAAGCGGCATGACGATCGGAAGCACCGTACACAGCACCCGGTTTGATTCCGGCACCGGCGAGTACGATGGAGTAGCATTGCGGCCAGTGTTTGCGGCCCGGCGAGGTGCCGAGGAAGTTTTTTTCCAACGCAACAAGGGGTGCGCGACCGAACTCACCCATGCACACCACCAGCGTCGATTCCAACAGCCCCCGTTGTTCCAAATCTTCAAGCAACGCCGAAAACGTGAGGTCGAAGCGGGGTAAGAGATGCTGCTTCATGGCGTCAAAAATGTCGTTGTGTGTGTCCCAACCGTACTGGTCGGAATCGTCCGGGTAAATGTCTTGGCCGCGAACGCTGTGGTTCAAAAATACCGTGATCCACGGCACCCCCGCTTCCACCAATCGCCGTGCCAGTAAACACGCTTGCCCCGCGCGGTAACGGCCGTAGCGATCGCGGACTTTGGCGGGTTCTTGCTTAAGGTCGAAGGCGTTGCGTGTGCGTGGCGAATTCATCAGTTCGTAGGCTTTTCGCACCAACTGGGTTTGGGGATTGGCTTCCGGAAACCGCGCGCCGGGTGCGTCCAAGTTGGCCGCAAGGGTGCGCCGGTCTTCGGCTTGCTGTTTCGATAAATGGGCTGGACGTTCCAGTCCGTCCAACAACATGGAACCCATCGTGACATCCCCGAGTTCGATCGGGTCGTACCCGCGCCCGAGGAAGCCGCCGTACTGCCCCGGACCTGGCTCGCGTGGCGTCAGCAGTGGGCCATTCAGTTGCATCGCGGAGTGGGGAAAACGGTCGGTCGGTCGCACGCGGTGCAGCACCGCGCCGAGCATCGGGAAATCGGTCGGTCGCGGCGGGGGGTTCGACGATTTGCGCTGGTGCGATTGCCCCGTTAACGCGAGGTAACAGGCCGAACCGTGATCCGCGTCGTCGTGGGTCATCGACTTCAACACGGTGTAACGATTGGCCAATTTCGCCAATTTCGGCAGGTGTTCGCAAAACCGAAGACCGGGTACCGCAGTCGGAATGTTCTGAAACGCACCGCGAATTTCCACCGGCGCGTTCGGCTTGGGATCCCACATATCGAGTTGGCTTTGCCCGCCACTTGTGAACACCACGAGCACCGATTTCGCCCGCGCGGCTGTCGGCTTGGCCTTGCCCGAAGTTGTCACGCCGAGTGCGGACAGCATCGTCGGGATGCCGAGCCGCAACCAATCGCGCCGCGTGGGCGGTTGACCGAATGGGGTGAAGCGAGTGGCGAACGGGATCATCGCGGAATGCCGTGGGTATCAATTGCAGTATCGTGAGTCTATCACGAGTCATCCGCCGATGCGAGATCATGGCTGTCGCGGGCGGTTCAGATCCCGTTTATCCCGTTTTTGTGGGGTTGGTGCCGTGCCAACATTTTCCTCAGCCGCTCGACCTCCGCCTCTGCGTTTTCGGCACGTGTCCGCGCGGACGCAGCTCGTTCCCGCTCGGACTCGGCTTGTTCGATTGCGTCTGCCGCCCGCTCGGAATCGGTGGGGAGCCAGAGTCCGGTTGCCGGGTTCCACAACCGCAGATCGGTGCCGTTACGTTCCAGATGGAGGCCCAGTACTCGGCTCGGCAGCCGCCCGTCTTTCAGGCGAATGGGTCGGTACTCGCCGGACGCCAAGCGATACCCCTGCATCGAGGGCTTCAGGTAGTCCTCCAATGGATCGAACAAGAAGTATTCTTTCACATTTAACTCGTCGCGGTAAAGCGCCATCTTGGCGTGAAGGTCTTCGCGGCGGGTGGTTTTCGAGGTCAGTTCGATGACCATTTCTGGTGCCTTGCCCTCCTCCCAGATCAGGTAGTTCGGGCGCTGGCCGTTCGGCACCCCGTGGACGACGAACACGTCGGGCGAGACGTGCCGGCGTTTGTCGTCGGGACGATAGAAGACCAGCAAGTTGCCGGAGACGTAGGTGTTCGGCTGGTCGCAGTAGTGGTGCTGCAACGTGGCAATGAGTTGCAACATGAGATCGCGGTGCCAGTCGGTCTCGGCCATCGGGCGACCATCCGAGGTGGGATAGGCGTTCATCACGAACGGGTCGAATTCGGCTCGGCGGACCATTTGGCTCCTCCCGATGAAATACTCCGGATGTTACCACAAATGATACCAACCCTGTTGCGAAATGCACCACGGATCTGGTTGCGGGCTGAAGGCCTTCCGCCGATTCATATACTGCCCCGAACGGGTGGCATTTTCGGGCGGTATGGGAATCATGCAACTGGATCAACTCACTATCATCGGCGTGGGGTTAATCGGCGGGTCCGTGGGACTGGCGGCGAAAACTCACGGCATCGCGCGCAAAATTGTGGGCGTGGGCCGCGACGAACGGTCGTTAGCCCGCGCCCAATCCGTTGGGGCGATTGATTCGTTCACCACCAGTTTGGAAGAGGGTGTAAGTGCGACGGACTTGGTTGTTGTCTGTACACCCGTCGATCGTGTGGCCCAGGATGTGATCGCGGTTGCGTTGGCGTCCCCGCCGAAGGCAGTTATCACGGATGCGGGGAGCACGAAGGGAAACATCGTCCGTGAGTTGGCCGGGAAGATGCCGGTCGGTCGGGCGATGTTTGTGGGTAGCCACCCGCTGGCCGGGTCGGAGAAAAAAGGCTCCTCAAATTCGCGGGGCGATCTTTTTGAAAGCCGACTCGTCATCGTGACGCCTACGTCGGACACGGACATGGAAGCGGCGGCATTGGTGGAGTTATTTTGGCAACAACTGGGTGCGCGGGTCATCCGCATGGACCCGTTCGACCACGACGAAGCGTTGGCGGTGACTAGTCACTTACCCCACGCGGCGGCGGCGGGGTTAGCGGGCGTGACGCCGGTTGGGTTGTTGTCCCTGACAGCGGGCGGGTTCCGCGATTGCACTCGTGTTGCGTCCGGTGATCCGCAACTTTGGGCGGCAATATTTGAAGCGAACCGGGACGCGGTGTTGACCGCGACGGACAAATTTCTGGACCGAATGACCGACTTTCGGCGGACACTCGCGGCCGGCGACGTTGCCGGCCTGACGAAGTGGCTCGCGGAAGCGAAGCAGGTGCGCGATGCTTTGGGAAGTTGAAATTCGACCGCTCGGTCGGGACGGCGAACGCGAGCGGGTGTGCGACGAGTTCGACCTGCTGACACACTCCAAACGGGGTGGCGATCACGTGGTCGCGGCCGCACGGGGTTACCTCCTCGAAGGGGACATTGCCGCCGACCACGTGACAACGCTGTGTCACAAACTGTTGGTCGATGAAATCGTCGAAACGGTCGTGGTCCGCGAAATCGGGTTGCCGATCTTGGACTCGGTTTACACGGTACTGCTCAAGCCCGGCGTCATGGACCCGGTCGCCCAAAGTGTGAAGAAAGCCGC
>JAYSXU010000443.1:0-4228 GCA_043716965.1 Fimbriiglobus sp. | reverse complement strand
GTCGCGGGTGGTCGGTTACAACCAGGCGACTATCGTCGCCGGTTCAGCGGGTGGTCGGTTACAACCAGGCGACTATCGTCGCCGGTTCAGCGGGCGGGTTTTCCCACGCCAGTGAACCGTTGGGGTTCCCGCGAATTGTCGCTCGCGTGGGTCGAAGCGGGTTTGCGGGTTCCGTATCAATAGCCCCTACCCTCACCTCAACTCGGATTGCCCATGCTGTCGAGTATCGACCTGGTTATCGTCGGCGTTTACATTGCGACGATGACGCTGTTCGGCGTGTGGTTCACGAACAAGCAGAAGGACTTGCGGACGTACTTCGTGGGGGACCGGAACGTCGGGTGGTTTCTGGTGCTGATGTCGATCGTGGCCACGGAGACCAGTGCGGTGACGTTCCTCAGCGTGCCGGGGGTCGGGTTCAACCGGCAGGGCGGGGACATGACGTTCCTGCAACTTTCGATCGGGTACATCATCGGCCGGTGCGTCGTGGCGTGGTTCTTGTTGCCGCAGTACATGAGCGGCAACCTGTTCTCGGCATATCAGGTTTTGCAGCAGCGGTTCAACCCGTCGGTGCAGCGGGTGGCGTCCGGGCTGTTCCTGATTACCCGCACCATTGCGGACGGCTTACGGCTGTTCCTGACGGCGTTGCTGATTCAATACGTCGGCTTCAGCATTGAATTGGCGATCGTGTTCGTGGGCGTCGTGACGATCGTGTACACCTACCTCGGCGGGATGAAGGCGGTGATCTGGACGGACTTGATTCAGTTCGTCATCAAGATCACCGGGGCGGCATTGGCGGGGGTGTTCGTGCTGCGGTTGCTGCCGGGCGGGTGGGACCAACTCGTGGCCATCGGCGAGGCGAACAGCAAGTTCAAGATGTTCGAGTTCGGCTTCGACTACACGTCGTCGGCGAACATTTGGGCCAGCGTGTTGGGCGGGGCGGTGTTCAGCATGGCGTCCCACGGTGCGGACCAACTGATGGTGCAACGCTACCTGTGCGCGAAGTCGCTATCACAGGCGAGACTGGCACTCGTGCTGAGCGGCATCACGGTGATGCTGCAATTCACGCTGTTCTTGCTCGTGGGAATCGGCATGTTCGCCCTGAACTCGCTCGGGCAATTCCCGCTAGAGGAGGGGGTCCGCAACGACGAGGTGTTCAGTCTATTCATCATCACGAAGCTGCCGGTCGGCGTCGTCGGGGTGCTGATTGCCGCAGTGCTGGCGGCGGCGATGTCCACGCTGAGTTCGTCCTTGAACAGTTCGTCAAATGCGTTCGTGACCGACTTCTACCGCCCGCTACGACCCAACCACTCGGAGGCGTGGTACGTGCTGTTGTCGCGGATCATGACCGCGATTTGGGGCGTGGCCCAGATGGGCGTAGCGTATGCCGCGTTCCAGTTCAGTGGCGAAAGCAGCGTGGTCATGAAGGTGCTAGCGGTGGCCGGGTTCACGACCGGGCTGTTGCTCGGCCTGTTCATCCTCGGCAGCCTGAAGAACCCGGTGAGTTCGACCTCCGCGTTAATCGGCATGGTGTGCGGCTTCGTGGCGGTGCTGCTGGTGTGGCTCCCCACGCTCACCCCCGTCGCCGATGTCATGCGCGCTAACCTGCCGAACCTCTTCCCCGCCGATACAACGAAACCGATCGCCCTGGCGTGGCCGTGGTACGCCCCCATCGGTGCGGGCACGACGGTGCTGGTGGCGTTGTGTTGGGGAAGGAAGTAAAGCCCACGAATGATCATTCGTGGGCTTTTGGGGTTCATTGGCTTTTAGGGGGCTGTGTGGATCCACTGCAACACCTTCAGACCGAATCGCGCAACCCGGCGTCGGCCCGGCTGGACGAACTCACGTCCGTTGAAATCGTTGCGATGATGAACGCCGAGGACGCCACGATTGCGGCGGCGATGGCCACGCAGAGCCAGGCGATTGCCCAGGCGATTGACGCGATTGCGGCGAGATTGGCTGGGGGTGGTCGGTTGATTTATTTGGGTGCGGGAACGTCAGGGCGGCTGGGAGTGTTGGATGCGTCCGAGTGCCCGCCGACGTTTCAATCCCCGCCGGAGCAGGTCATCGGGCTGATTGCGGGCGGGCCGGGGGCTGTGTTCCGGGCGGTCGAAGGGGCCGAAGATTCGCCGCAACTCGGGGAAAGCGATTTGATCGCACTGAACCTCACGGCCAGCGATGTCGTGTGCGGAATTGCGGCCAGTGGTCGCACGCCGTATGTGCTGGGGGCGGTCCGGTACGCCAAGCGGGTTGGGGCGTTCACGATCGGGGTGGCGTGTAACACCAATTCGGAGTTGGAACGCGAAGTCGATTTGCCGGTGATCCCGGTCGTCGGGCCGGAGATTCTGAGCGGCTCGACCCGCCTCAAGTCCGGCACCGCCACGAAGCTCGTGCTGAACATGTTCACGACCGGCGCGATGGTCCGGATGGGCAAAACCTTCGGCAACCTGATGGTCGATCTAAAAGCCAGCAACGAGAAGCTGAAGGCCAGGGCCAACCGCATCGTCCGCACCGTGACCAGCATTGACGCCGATGCTGCCGATGCCCTGCTGTTACGCTGCAACGGCGAAGTGAAGACCGCGATCGTGGCCCAGTTGGGAGGCGCTTCTGCCGACGAAGCGCGGGCGAAAATCCAGCAGGCGAAGGGACGAATCAGCGAAGTGCTGAACACAATTTCTGGGCGAAAGCCCATGAACGATCGTTCATGGGTTTTGGATCGTTCACGGGCTTTGAATCGTCCACACTGTCCCGAACTGGTCATCGGCATTGACGGCGGCGGCACGAACACGATTGCGACGTTGGCGAAGCGGGACACCGGGGAAGTTCTCGGGCGGGGCACGGCGGGGCCGTCGAACATTCAATCGGTCGGCGTGGCCACCGGATTGATGGCACTGGACGAATCAATTGACCGGGCCTTTCAAGCTGCGAACTTGCCACGAGCCAAAGTCGGCGGGGCGACGCTCGGGCTGGCCGGTGTCGATCGGCAAGAAGGGCTGGACGTGGTCCACGGCTGGGCCGCCCGCGTCGCCCTGGCCGACCACGTGCTGGTGGCCAACGACGCCACGCTGTTGCTGGCCGCCGGGACGCCCGAAGGCTGGGGCTTGGCCGTCATCGCGGGAACCGGGTCGATCGCGTTCGTGAAGCAGGCGACGGGTGAAGTGGGGCGGTGCGGCGGCTGGGGGTACACGCTCGGCGACGAAGGCAGTGCCTACATGATCGCGTTGACGGCGTTGCGGGCGTCGTGCCGATCGGCGGACAAGATTGGTCCGAGTACCGTGTTACTAGAACGATTTTTGAAGCGAATGAATCTGGCCAACCCGCCCGACTTGATCCCCGCCGTCTACCGTGGGCCGTGGGACCGGGCCGCCATCGCCGGGATGGCACCGCTCGTGTTAGAAGCCGCAACTGAAGGCGATGAAGTCGCGTCCCGCATCGTCCGACATGAAGCCACGGAACTCGCCTGCACCGCAGCATCCGCCGTCAAGAACAACGGTTTACAGGCTAACGGCATCCCACTCGCCCTGGCCGGTGGCGTCATGCTCGGCAGCGAAACCTATCGCAACTTCTTCCTGGCCGCACTTCGGCACAACGGCGTACAACCCGGTGCCATCCAACTCGTCCCCGACCCCGCCATCGGAGCCGTGGTGTTAGCCCGCAGGTTGGGGTAAGAGCGGGTTTGGCAAATTTGTAAGTCGTGGTCGAGGAGGCTCGGCGACGTGGGCACCGACACAGGGTTGCCACTGAGCCACGACCGTCAGGGAGTGGCCCAAACTTCCGCCCGCGCTACGCCGCACCGATGGCAACGCACAGTTTTTTGTGAGGCTGGTGGGGCCACTCCGTTACCGTCGTGGCTCGGATGATCGCACTGTCGGGCCTCGCAAAGCCTCGACCACGACCTACAAAACCCATCACGTCAAGCTGTCAGAATTTGTATCAGACCCGGCATCAACTTAGCCAGAAAATTTCCGGCTAGGGGTGGGGTAGAAGGCGTTTCTCCCAACAAGACGGGAGTAGGGGTGAGGGATCGGGATCGGGGTGAGCAGAGCCGCGTTTTTTTGCTCACCCCGATCCCGATCCCTTACCCCTACTCCCGATCCACTCGCCACTTGCCGCGCGGCGGATTAGTTCTTGGCCGTCGTGTAACACCTTCGTTCGCCATCCGGCGTCGGCGGGGACGAACAGTTCGCTGAGCGCGGATTTGGTCTGTTGTCGTGCTGCGTCGGTTGGTGCG
>JAYSXU010000442.1:0-1425 GCA_043716965.1 Fimbriiglobus sp. | reverse complement strand
CGCACAATTGGAGACCGCCATTAAGGGCGGCAAGGCGCTCAACAAGGCGATCCAAGACTTGTTGCCGGTGATCTTGAAAGACTCGAAGAAAGTCATTTTCAACGGCGACGGCTACACGGACGAGTGGCAGCAAGAAGCCGCCAAACGTGGCCTGCCTAACATGAAGACCACCGTGGAGTCGATCCCGTCGGTCATCAGCAAGGCGTCGATCGACCTGTTCGCCAAGTACAAGGTCTTCACCGAAAAGGAACTGCACAGCCGCTACGTGATCTTCAGCGAAAACTACGTCAAAACGATCGTCATCGAAGCCAACATGATGTTGATGATGGCCAAGACGATGATCCTACCGGCGGCACTACGTTACCAAGCGGAAGTGGCCACGGCGGTCACGACGACCAAGGCGGCGGGTGTGGAAAACGGCGCCCAACTGGAAGCATTGAAGGAATTGACGGCGACCATTACTAGCTTCCAATCGGCCAGTACCGCCCTGGATAAAGTGGTCAACCACCACGCCGACGGCGACGTGTACGCCCACGCCAAGTACGCGCGGGATAGCATCGTGCCCAAGATGACCGACCTCCGGACGTTCGGCGACAAGCTCGAAACCCTCGTCGCCGACGACCTCTGGCCGATCCCGACGTACCGCGAGATGCTGTTTATCAAGTAACGGTACTACCGAAGTTGCTCCCAAAACGCCCGCCAAGATTCTTGGCGGGCGTTTTTGTTGCTCATTTCATCATCCTCGTTACATGCCGTGAACTAGGGTTGTCTACGCCCAGGAGGCCGACGACCATGCAGCGTGACCAACCCAAGATCCTCTACATCGAATCCATCCGGGGCATCGCGGCGTTTCTCGTTGTGTTTGCGCACATCGTTGTTGCGCTGGATTCTCCACCTTTCACTGGCGTCCCTTGGTCGGTTGTTGATGCGAATCCAGTCGTTCGGACGGTCGTGACGATCCTCTTTTGGCCGCTTGCAACGGGACGGCTGCCGGTCGCTACGTTTTTTATCCTCAGTGGGATGGCGCTGTCCCAAGGCTTCCTTCGCGGCGGCGGACAGGACTATTTACGGTCTGCGGCCGTGAGGCGCTACTTCCGACTGATGATTCCAAGTCTGGTGTCCGTGCTTTTTGCGTTCGCACTGTTGAAAAGCGGGATGATGCACAACCGCGAAGCGTCCGTGATGATCGGGGCGGAGGGTGGTTCCACTCTTTGGCTCGATTTGTCATTCAGCCAGAATTGGACGTTCAACGACGCGGCACGGGAAGGCATGTGGACGATCTTCTTTTCGGTGGAACCCTTCCACGAAACACCACGGTTGAACGACGTCCTGTGGACGATGCGACCGGAACTGATCGGCTCGTTGATTGTGTTCGCGTTCCTGGCACTTTTCGGACATCACGCCAGTCAGCGAACGTTCGCGTTG
>JAYSXU010000441.1:0-4234 GCA_043716965.1 Fimbriiglobus sp. | reverse complement strand
ACTACCTCAGTCTGGCGATGTTCGCGGGGATGACAATTTGGCTCCGCTAGAACGAATCAAGGCCAAGCGGCGATGAACTCGAATCAACACGGCCTAGAAAGCATTGCGATTCCTTCACACAATCTCTACAAAAGCATCACCACGTGGCACCATGAAAAATATAACATCGGTAATAGCTCTGCTGCTCGTCGGTACCGGGGCGTTGGTTCACGGTGCGACTACGCACCGATGGTCGCTATTATCTTCGACGACTAAGAAAATGGATCTTTTGCACAGTCACGTTGTGCAATTAGGGGATTATCAAGCGGAAGAAGTACCCAATGACATGCCTTTGAAAGAAAAGAGTATTGCGACCAGCCGAAGATATTTTTCGCCAAGTCGGAACTTTACGGCTGTGGTCTCCGTCATAACTGGAACTCCGGGTTCAGTTGCCACCCACACCCCGGACGTTTGTTACCCCGGTAGTGGGTACAAAACACTGAAGTCATCAGTACGAGAAAGTTTGGACGTTCCCGGAATTGGGAAAGTCAGCTACTATGTGGCTGAATTTGAGAAAAAAACGGCGACACGAACGGAACGGCATCGCGTAAGATGGTCGTGGTCAACCGAAGGAGTTTGGGAAGCACCGGATCGACCGAGATTTTCCTACCTTCGGGTTGCGGACCTGGCTAAAATTTATATTGTGACCTCACTTGGAGACGGAGAATCAGAAAAATCGGCAGAAGACACACCAGTTATACGCCAGTTTGTTTCTGCGACGTTTGCCCAGTATTCTGAACTGTTAGCCGGCCGCTAGTCGAGGGTGTTCCCCCATCCTGAAACTCGGACGTTTCGGTCGGATCACCCAATTTCGTCGATGAGGATTTTGACAAGGATGAGCGCCAGTTTCCCCCCAATGACGACTCGACAACGGATTGCCCCGAGGCCACAAGTGAGCCTTCGCCCACCCCAGCCACCGACCCCAACAACGTTTGCGGTACCCGCAGATGTTCGCCGCGACGCGGCAATCAAAAATCTCGCTGAATACCCAATTGCTCTTGCGATGTTTGTGGTCTCGGTTCCCTTCATTTTATTAGCAATGCTTGCAACCAAGATCGTGTCGAGTGGCCCCACGATCTACCGACAACAGCGGGTTGGTCGTGCCGGCCGAGTCTTCACGATTTACAAAATCCGCACGATGTACTTGGATTGCGAAAGTCTGACCGGGCCTCGGTGGTCGATTCCGGGTGATCCTCGCATCACGCCACTGGGTAAGATTTTCCGAAAATTGCATGTTGATGAATTGCCGCAACTTTGGAACGTGCTAAAGGGTGACATGGCATTGATTGGCCCACGCCCGGAACGCCCGGAGATTGTGGCCCAATTACGGCGATCCATCCCGAGTTACGATTTTCGCCATGTGATCAAACCGGGGATTACCGGCTTTGCCCAAATCCACCTTCCTGCTGATACCAACTTGCGATCGGTCCGCAACAAGGTTGCTTACGATCGGTTCTATATTGCACGCATGAGTTTATGGATGGATGTCTCCATCTACTTCTGCACCGCGTTGAAGGTTCTGCACCTGAAAAGCATCTATTGCCGACCGCCGTGTAAACCGACGGACGACGAATAAAATAGTGATTGAAATAGACAGAACAACCGGGGACCGATCCCCGGTTGTTCTGTCTGCATTTATAGTTCACTCAACATCTCATTTCCATCGCCGAACTTGCCGGGCCTCACGCCCATTTTGTCCATCATCGACAGGTAGAGGCGGCACATTTGGCGGTTGGGTTTCTCCCGATAGTTCAACACCCGTCCGCCCGGAATGCGCCCGCCCCCGCCCCCCACTAGCACGACTGGTAACTGATCGTTGTTGTGGTTGCCGGTCATCATGCTGGACAAGAACATCAGCATCGTGTTGTCGAGCGCGGTGCGTTCCCCTTCTCGAATGCCGTCCAGTTGCTTGGCGATGTAGGCCATCTGCTCGATAAAAAACTGGTTGACCTTGAGCCAATCCGGGGTGTCGGAGTGGGACAGCAAGTGGTGGATCATGTAATCCACCCCCAAGTGTGGGAAGCGGAGCGACGAGTGGTCGTTGTTCAGCTTCAGTGTGCAAACTCGGGTGGTGTCGGTCTGAAACGCCAGCACGACGATGTCGCTCATCAACCGCATGTGCTCGGCGATGTTTTGCGGGATGCCGTCCTTGGGTCGCGGGATGTTTGGGGTCGTGAGCGTGGGCCGCCAGCCTTGCAGTTGGCCCTTTTTGCCGGAGTGTTCGATCCGTTGTTCCACATCACGCACCGAATCAAGGTACTCGTCCAGCTTGCGTTGATCGGCGCTACTCAGTTGCTTGCGGAAGTCGCTCGCGTCCGTGAGGACGGCGTCCAACACGCTTTTATCTTGGCGTTGTACTTCGTCCTTGAACAGCCGATCGAAGGCGAGGGCCGGGTACAATTCCAACGGCGTCGGCGTGGTCGGGGAACTCCACGAGATGTGCGAACTGTACAACATCGAGTAGTTCTTGTGAACCGACGGGTTCGCCGCTTCACAGGCCAGTACGAGACTGGACACCTTGGTCGATTTGCCCACTTTCTCCGCGATCAGTTGATCGAAGCTCGTCCCGGACCGAATCTCCCCGCCGGACATCAGCGGCGCGCCGGAGAGCAGGTTGCCGGTTTGCGAACTGTGAATGTTCCCCTTCATCGCTTCCGAGTTGAACAGCCCGCTGATGAACGTGGTGCGGTCGCGGAACTCGTGCAACGGGGCCAAAACTTTGCCGAACTCCATCCCCTTGCCTTCGCCCTTCGCCCACCATTCTTTACTGTGAAACCCGTTGCCCGAAAACAGCACCGCCAACCGAACCGGCGGTTCGCTACTGCGTTTCGCCCCCGACGGTTCGTCCCCCCACACCGCCTTCGACTCCAACCACGGCAGCGCCATGCTGACGCCCAGGCCGCGTAACATCGTTCGCCGAGACAGGTGATGCGTACTCATTTGAATTCCCTGAAAAAACAAGACTATTCACCACAGAGGGCACGGAGGGCCACAGAGAAATCCAAAACTGTTTAATTCTTACTCCGTGGCTCTCTGTGCCCTCTGTGGTGAAACGCTTGAGTTCGATTGTTACTCGTGGTCGCGGCCGCGGATTTCGCGGAACTGTTTGCTGCGGACGATGGCTTCGAGCAGGACATCGACGCGGTAGCCGTTTTTGGCCAGTGCGGTTTGCAGTTCATCCAGAAGCGGTTCGTCGGATAATTGTGCGGACCGCCCGAGGGCGTAGCCTAGGAGCTTCTTGCAGAACTGCCGCACGATTGCGGCCTTGCGTTTGGTCAACAGGTAGTTGCGAAGGCCGTCGATGCCGTCGAACTCGGCGCCGTCGGCGGTCTTGGCGTGGGTGTCGATCGGGCGGTTGCCGAGGTCTTTTTCGCGCTGACGACCGATCGCATCGAACCCTTCGAGGGCGAACCCGTAGGCGTCAATGCGTTTGTGGCACACGGCACACTTGGCATCGGTCGTGTGCTTTTCCACGAGTTGTCGCACGGTTAGCCCCACGGTCATCGCTTCGTCATCGGGCAGTTGCGGCACGCCTTTCGGCGGGCGTGGGAGCTTCTCGCCGAGCAGCACTTCGGAGACCCAGTTGCCACGCAAAATCGGGCTGGTGCGCGACGCACCGGATTGCGTGGCCAGCGTGGTGGACAATCCCAGAATTCCGCCGCGACCGTATTTTTGCACGCCCTCGACGCGCCGCCATTGGTTACCACTGATGCCGGGAATGCCGTAGTGCTTCGCCAGCGGTTCGTTCAAGTAGGTGTAATCCGCGTTGAGGAGGTTGAGGACGGTCCGATCGTGTTGGAACAAGTCCGTAAAGAACAGCACCGATTCTTCCGCCATTGCACCGCGCAACCCGGTGAAGGTTGGGAAGTGCCGTTCGCTCTTTTCGTTCATCTCCTCGAAGCCGCGAATGTGCAACCACTGGCACGCGAACTCCGTGGCAAGCCGGCGCACCTTCGGGTCGCGTCGCATCCGTTGCATTTGCGCAACCAGCACGTCCGGGTCACGCAGCTTTCCCGACACCGCGAGCGATTGCAACTCGACATCCGGTGCGGACGACCAGAGGAAGTAGCTCAGCCGGTTCGCCAGTTCCCAATCATTCAACGAGGAAGCAACGGCACCGCTGCCCGCTTTTTCGAGCTTGTACAGAAAGGTTGGTGACACCAAGATTCGCGCAATCAGCAGGCGTATCGCGTCA
>JAYSXU010000045.1:0-19360 GCA_043716965.1 Fimbriiglobus sp. | reverse complement strand
A
Organism: Fimbriiglobus sp.; assembly: GCA_043716965.1. Lineage (GTDB taxonomy): Bacteria > Planctomycetota > Planctomycetia > Gemmatales > Gemmataceae > Fimbriiglobus. Next base: position 19,359 of record JAYSXU010000045.1, on the reverse strand, counting down.
CGGGGTGAAAGTGGCCCGTATCAACTGCGTTGGGGACGACCGTGATCGGCAACTTCGGTAACACGGTCTGCGTGTCCCGCTTCACCGCATCGGAGATGGCCACCCCCCGCGACACCTTGCGTTGAAACCGTTTCAGCACTTTTGCAATGAGCGGGCGGTGGGAATAAAAGTCGTGAACGTGCCAGACCAAGTGCGCCCCGGCTGGGCGGGTGAACACGCTGAAAAAGTGTGTTTTCAAGCCATTTGAGTGGACAATCTGCGGTCGGGACGCGCGTACCTCTCGCCGAAGTTGCGTGACGAACCGGGCCAGGGCAGGGGTACTCCGAAGGAGAACGAACGCGGTCCGGACCAGTTGTCGAAGTCGCCCGGCATCACGGAATTGTGTGTCGCCGACGCCTGCTAGCACGCTGGGCAATGGCACGACTCGCACGACCGCCCCAAGCTTCTCCACTTCGAGTGTCAACGGGCCGTCACTGAGCAAGATTACCGTCGGCGTGAAGTCCGGGTGCTGTTCGCGCACACTTCGTAACACGGCCAGCAGTACCCGTTCTGCACCCCCGATCACGCCAACCGGGTTCAAAAACGTCACTCGCATTGCAACAGTTCTCGATAAGCTTCGGCAATCGTCGTTGCATGGGTGGCCCAAGAAAACTGGCTCGCCCACGTCAGTCGATGTTCCCGTGCCGGCGCGAGGACGGGCGATTCCAAGAGAGAATGCACTACTTCCGCCCACGCGGGGACATCGGCGACCGGGGCATACATCGCAGCGGTGCCACCCGCTTCGCGCAGTACGGGAATGTCACTGGCCACGACGATCGCACCACACGCCAAGGCTTCAATCACCGGCAACCCGAACCCCTCCGCATCGCTAGGCACCAGGACCAACGACGCACGCCGGTACACCGTGGCGAGGTCCGTTCGGTCCAGGTTCTTCAAGTGAACGATGGCAGTTTCCAGGCCGAGCTTGGCGATCTGGTCACGCTGTTGTGCGGTCCATTCGCCACCCACCTTCACCAACTTCAAGTCCGGCTGTTTGATCCGAACGTGCGCGAACACATCTAACAAAACATCAATTCGCTTACGCGGAATGCAACTGCCGATGTGGGCGATCCACGGCGACGGGGGAAGAGTGGCGAACAACGACCTAGGCTGAACAGCATCGAACGGGACGAACTCCGCAGCAACGCCATATGGCACGTGTCGTAGTCGTGTGACATCCAGTAAGCCGTACCGTTCGATTTGGTCCCGGATCGCGTGGGTGCTGTGGAACACGATCGCGGCGTGTTGCAGGCCGGTTAAAATGCGGCGCGCCATCGCCCGGAACCACCGGGGTCGCGGGTCCGCAGGCGGGTCGAGCAAGCACCGGAACGCATCCAAGTCGTGGCAATACACCCCCGTTCTGTGCGCGGGGAGTGAGCACACGAGTTGCGAATAGCTGTGATCGACGACGTGGAACGCATCGTACTGATTCGCCACACGACGAACAAATCGCGGGTAATGAACGAACCGATTCAGCAACCGATCCGTGTTGAACCCGACTGGATGGGACAACCGCGAAACTAGTCGTTGAAAGTGCGGGGCAACGCCCGTTGCAGTCACGGACCCCGTCGTCGGCCAGTGGGCCAACAACTGATCTGCACACAGGTCCATGCTCGGCCAGTCTTCTTCCCGGAAGTCCGGCAACACCGCGACCCGTGACAGGGCGTCACTCACGGCTGGCGATTGGGCTGAAGATCAACCGTCGTGCGTTCCATTTCGACGGCCCAGTAGGTCGTGAATAAAAGCGGTCACGTTTGCAACTTGGCGTTCCCGATCAAACGTGGGGTGATGGCGCGGGATGGCGGCTTGCTTCTGGGCGATGTCGTCCGGGGTGATTCGATCCAGGAATGCGACCAAGCTTTTGACGTAGCGCTCATCCCACGGGGCGTCGCCGGGCAATCGCCAGATCCAGCCGTCGTCGAGATCATACCCCATCGGGACTTGTCCCGTAATCATCGGCAAGCGGGCATCGAGATACTCGCTAATCTTGGTCGTGTACCGAAAGCCCCCGGTCTGATCGACGCTTTGCGGCAAGCTGCCGACATCCATCGCCGCGAGGTAATCGGGGACATCCGATTGCGGAACGCGACCCGTAAAAATGATGGACGTGCCACAACGGTCGCCTGCCATGGCTTCGAGCTTTGGTCGGCCCGTCCCATCGCCCACGAGTAATACCACGACATTGGGCCGTGAACTGCGTAGGATCGCGCGGACTAATTCAGCACCATAACAAGATTGAAATCGTTCGGTCCAAATCATCGCCCCAGCGATACCGACGACGACGGCGTCGGGCGCGATACCCCATTTGGCACGGACTCGTTGACGGGCCTCTGCTTGTTCTTGGGCAGTGCGATGGAACGGCGCCCATCCCGCTGCGGTCATCGCACGGGAACAACCGAAACTCATCGCCCGCCCGACCAAGTACGGCGTCCAGCCAATGAAGCCATCGGCGAAGCGACAGAGCAGACGCTCGTACAACCCGAACACCGGGCCGAGCCAACGGCGATGACTGCCGACCCAAGGCCCGATCGCATCGCCACTACTAACCACGTAGGGCACACCTGAAAACCATCGACCCAACAGTAACGCCAACCCGCCTGCAACGCCGGAGCCTTCCATCACAACCAGTGCCGGGCGTCGCTGTCGGATCGTGCACCAAAGCTGCCAAAACATGGCCCGCTTGCGGCTCCGATCAAACGGGATCACGTCATGGGGGCAATTTCGGAGTAGCGTGCCGATCCGTGCCTCCTCGTTGCCCCCTGCACCTTGGGTGGCAAACGTCAAAATCAGTGGTTGCGGAGTTTCAGAATTCAAGCCTGTGATCCCACAAGTGCCGCAATCGTTCGTTCGATTGCGAATTGCTGTTGGTACAAGTCCGCGCCGGCTTGCCCGAGTCGGGTTCGGGCGATTGGACAATCGAGTAGTTGAATCATAACGCTCGACAACCGGTCGATCGCGTCAACTGGCACTGAAGCCACCACCCCAGACGACCATAACGCTTCGGACAGCACTCCAGTCGTTGTGACGACAGGAACGCCGTTCGCCAACGCGGCCATCAACGATGTCCGCCGGAAGCTGGCGCCGTCGGGGTAGGGTTGAATCACCAGGTCGCAGGCTTCCAGATGAACCGCCACCTGCGCCGCCGTTAACTCGCCGGTCGCCACGATGCGGTTCGACCACGGCGGTTGGTCCCGAATCAGGTCGTGCTTCCACTGGACGCCGTTGTCCCCCAACAGCACCACGGTCACGTCCGCCCGCCGCTGCAACAGGTCTCGAACGACGGGTCCGAGTAGTTGAGTAATCAGCGAACCGTAAGTCCCGAAGTGCCCGACGACGAACCGGGTTCCTGCAGTTAACAACTGGCCTCGCACGGCAACAACGCCATCGGGCTTCGGGGAGTACGGGATCGTCGAGGGGATTGGCAACGTTGTGATTTCGGCCCGTCGGAGGAAACCAAACGTCCGCACCAACGGTGCCCATGCGGGGATTGAGACGAACAGCCGGTGCGCGCTCCGCGCCAACACACCGGCCATGATCCGCGTAACGAACGCGATAACGTTGTGGTGAAGCGGGCGGCGGACCCACGGGAAAATCACTTCGTGAAACATCACGACAATCTCATCGCTTGTCAGCAACCGCCGACCCACGACCCACGCGATGAACGCCACGTTCATCGCCTTCCACCCGAACGCATGGGGCACGTATTGGACGCACAGAATTCGCGGTTCAGGGCATCTGTTCAACTCCCGGTTCAACCGCGCCAACCCCGCCCAACCAAATCGACCGGCGACACGGTGAACCACGACGCCACACGGTTCAACGATCGGCTCGGCGGATTCGCCCGTGGACCAAACGTGAACGGCGGACCCGTGCTTTGCCAACCCCGCCGCAACCAACGCGGTGTAATCGGCCACGCCACCGCGATCGGGCGGGTACTCGCCAGTCAGGAAGTGCCAGGTTCGACGGGGAGTGGTCACGGCGTGATGTCGAGAAACCGCAAGCAGGCTGTGACTATTCGCTCCGCCGCGTGGCCGTCCCCGTATGGATTCGTGACGGTCGCCATCGCTTGATACGCTTTCGGATCAGTCAACAACCGCGATGTTTCTGCAACTATTTTCGCACTGTCCGTGCCTACCAATTTCACCGCACCCGCTTCGACAGCCTCCGGGCGTTCGGTGGTGTCACGCATCAGTAACACCGGCTTGCCGAGTGACGGGGCTTCCTCTTGGATGCCACCCGAATCCGACAACACCAGGGTGCAACGGCGAAACAGCGTGATGAATTCGCGGTACGGCAACGGTTCGAGCAACACGACGTTCGGTCGGTGGCTGGCGCGCAAAATCCGGTTCACCGGCTCGCGCACGTTCGGGTTCAAGTGAACCGGGTACACGAAGGCGACATCCGGAAAGCGCGTCGCCAGTTCCGCAATCGCTCGGCAAATCTCTTCAAACTGCCCGCCGAAGTTTTCGCGGCGATGCCCGGTAATCAACACCATTCGTTGCGTGCCGTTCAGCACTTCCAACGGCACACCGGGGATCGTGGGCGGGTCGGCGTCGATTTGCTTGAGTGCCAAATGCAACGCATCCACAACCGGATTGCCAACCATGTACACCCGCTCCGTTGGCACATTTTCGCGCAGTAGATTGTCCCGCGTCGCTGCCGTGGGGGCAAAGTGTAACGCCGCTAGGCGACTAATCAGCACTCGGTTCGCTTCCTCCGGCCACGGCGAATCCATGTTCCCGGTGCGCAATCCCGCTTCGACATGCCCCACCGGAACGTGGTGGTAAAACGCCGTCAACGCCGCCGCAAACGCCGTGGTCGTGTCGCCCTGCACGAGCATTAAACTCGGCTGATCCGCCGCGAAAACAGCGTCGAGTTTCGTCACGGTCTTCGCGGTCAGCCCCGCCAGCGTTTGCCCCGGCTCCATCAAGTTGAGGTCGATGTCCGGCGTGATTTGATACGTCCTCAAAATCTGGTCCAACATCTGTCGGTGCTGCCCGGTCACGCAAACCACCGTCCGCACTCGCACCTCCGCCCGCAACGCCAGCACCACCGGCGCCATCTTAATGGCCTCCGGGCGTGTCCCGAACACAACGGCAATCGTGGGAATCGAGGCCGACTTGGAAGTCAAGTCAAGTTACCGCCTGAATAAACGGGTCTGAAATTCTAGTCGATCAACTCGTGGAATAAGTAGTAACCAGGCAACGACCAAGTAGCCCAGCGTTCCGACACCCATTGCCGCGAGGAGTGACAGATACTGTCCCCATTTGGGGAACGGGAATTCATCGGGCGGGTAAGCCAACGCAAGACCGTACAGTGTGGCGCCATACGGAATTCCCAACGCGACCGGGCCGCCGACGGACACGGCAAGCGCGCGAAGAGATACACCCGTGATTCGACGAACCAGGAACGGGAGCCACAGGGTCATGACAAAGCCGTATTGAACCGCCGTGCCGATCGCGGGGCCGATCGGACCGACCCAGCGTGTAGCCAGGACACTGATGCCGACGTTGACTACGGCACCCGCCACCATGCAAGGAATAATGGCCCGGACGTTCCCGGTGCCGTTGATGACCCAGCCCCACACGGCAACGGGACACTGAAAAAGGACGAACACCGTGGTCAGAAAAACAAGTCCGTCGTCTTGGAAAAATTTGACCCCGACCCACAGCCGCACGAACGCGGGCGTAGCCACTGCGGTTGCCGCCAAACCGCCACACGCCAGGACCGTGGAGAACCGCGTCAGTTGAACAATCCGGACGTTTAACCTGTCGAACTCGCCTTGATGGTACAGCTCGGCTAACCCGGCCCAACTCGCGCTACTGAACGCGGTGACGTACCCGCCCGCGAGTATGAGTAACCGCTGGGTGAGGAAGTAGGGGACCACGACCGTCGGCCCGATCACTAAGGAGAGAATAATCGCGTCGGAGAAGATGCTGAGGCGGTTGCACAGGTTGAAGATTAACGAGGGCCATTTGAGCGTGAGCAAGTCCGCTTCGGCGGCCGCGTCCCGGCTTAGCCACCGGATGTGCTTCGTTTGCGGGAACCGCCGCCAGCCAAACCAAACAAGGCCGGCGGCGAAAACCGCGTTGCCCAAGAGCGTGGCCACGACTTGGCCCGGCAACCCCCACCCGGTGCTCGCGAGTCCGATGGCGGCGGCCGTCATCACGATCGATTGGGTCGCCAGAAATCCGTTGACAAAGTACCCGCGTTGGCTCGCCTCCGCGAGGTTCCAAAACACACACAGCGGGAGAAAAACGAACCCGACACAGAACAGGGCGGAGGCGATTCTTAACTCCACCGTCAGCTCCGGGGAGACCGAAATCAAGTGGGTCACGACGACGGTCACCGCCAAACCAGCGAGCACCATCCAACGTGCGACCCGGAGGTAGGCCCTAGCGGAGGCGACCAACACTTTGCCAATTTCGCCAGGGTCTTGGCGGGACAGCACGTTGGCAAGCAGGGGTGAAATCGCGCCACTGATCCCAACTTGAAGCAGCGCAATGTAGCCGAACCAGTCGGTCAAAACCCGGATGGCGCCGAAACGCTCTTCGCCCAGCAGGCCTAACAACGTCGGGGTGGCGATGAACGCGATAGCGACGCCGACCGCCGTCAGGCCGTAGATGCTGGCTAAAGTTCGGATAGTGCGTGTGCTACGGCTCATCGGCCACGGATAACTCGTGTCAGCGTGTCACCCCCCTTCGCCACGTCCGTGCCCTTGGCCGCCCGCAGCCCGGTACCGGGGTCGTGTTTCGCGGACCGACGGAAGGCGTGATCATGCCTTCGGCGTCTCGCTTTGCAACAGTGAAAGGATTTCCGGGCGGGCCGCTAGCAGGTAGTTGTGCGACGGGCCGTCGGCGGTCGGATGGATCCGGTCGATCGGCTTCGCGTGCCCCGGCAACAGGTGAAAGCGTTTGTACCCGAGGTCGTCGAGATACTGGTCGTGTTCCCCTATCCGGGAACCCAACAGGCATTCAATAATTATCGTCGGCCGCGATGTCGCAAACAGCTCGCGGCCGCCGCCCAATACGAGGTGCTCGAACCCTTCGACATCGACCTTGACCAGATCCGCCGTCGGCAGCCATCGGGCGATTGTGTCCAAGTTGACGGCGGGTACGCGGTAGGAGTCCGCGTCAAGAACGTCGGCACGGATCGACGACGTCATGGGGAGTTCGATCGGGCCGCGGTCGAACGCGACCACCCCAGGTTGTTCCGCGACAGCCGCGACACACAGAATGCACCGCGTCGCCAAGTGGTTGGCCTCCAGATTCGCGTGGAGAAGCTGGGCGTTCGCCAGTACGGGTTCTACGGCCACCCCACGGGCCTTCGGGTTGGCCGCCATCGCAATCAACGTAAACAGGCCCGTATGCGCGCCGACATCCAGAATGCCAGGAGATAAGCGGGCGAGGGACGGCAAGATGCGTAAGACCTCCGGCTCCCAACCGATCGCGTCGTTGAAAAAGAGCGCACGCCCCAGATGATCCATGAGTTCAGATCGGTAGCGAACTTCGGTGTCCGGGTCGATTTGAATGTAGACGGTCCCCGTGATCGGGATGCGCCGCCAGATCGACTGCGGGATGATCCCCCTTCGCGCGGCCGTCCGGACGATCTGACGTAGACCGGGCAGACGCATTCCGAGTGCGACCGCGTTCTGAACCGCCCGCTTGAGCCAAGCCATAGTTTTACCTGAAAAAACAGTCCGAGTCGATCAATTCTGGCAGCCGAATTGTCGTCGTGTGTCCAATTGCTCAACTCGATCAGCCCGTCGAACCAAGCCCGCATCGGGCGTCAAATAACGCCCCCGCCGTTGCCCAGCCGTCACAGCGTTTACGAGCGCACGGCTTGGCGGACCGACTCCCGGTCCAAGTCGGGGTGGGGGCGGGATGGGATAGGTGCCTCGATCGTCACGAGTACGATTCGTAACGGCTTCACGATTCTCCTGTGCCCACCGCAGCCACGAACTCGCTCGCCATGTCGTCCCAGGTGTGGGAGCGGAGTCGGTCGGAAAATGGCTTGGTCAGTTCGGCCAATTTATTCAGATTCTGTCGCCAGTGGTATAACCGCTCGACAATACCCGACGTGTCTTCCGGGTCGGGTATGACGAGATCGACGAGTTCAGGAGGGTACCGTTCCGAGATACCGGCGTGGCGTGAAACCAGAACGGGAAGCCCCCGACAAATCCCTTCCTGTACGGCGAGGCCGTATGCGTCGTAACGACTGGGTTGGATCATGGCGTCACACGCGGCAATGATCTCGGGGATGTCCGTTCGGAAGCCGAAAAACTGAACGCGACCCGCCAAGCCATCCGCCGCGGACCGCCGTTGCCAATGTGGGAGGGAAGCTCCGGCCCCGATCACTAGCAAGTTCACATCCCAGCTGGGGGTTTTACAAAGCATACCCCAGGCGTCGTACAGCCTGTCAAAGCCTTTGATGCGGTTTCCGAGCTGGCCGATGAACCCGACCCAGGGTCGCTCAGAAAGTCCAAGCTTGGCCCGACTTTGCCGGCGAAGTTCCGGCGTGATTGGTGGAAATTGGTGGGGATCTATGCCCAAATAAACCACTCGGATTCGATCCGGCGTGACCCCAATCAAATTCATGACGTCATTGGCCGTGCGATGACTGTTGCAAATTATTGTCTTCGCTTTTTGTATCGCTAGCCGTTCCAGGCGGATGTTTCGTTGGTGCGTGTGTCGAATTTTTAGCGCGTTCAGGATGTTCCCTGCCGTAGGTGGAGGAAAAGCCGCATGAACACAGTGGACCCAATTGATGTCCGGCCAAACGCAGTTCCCGCCATTGACAACCACACGTCCGAATTGGCGAGTGAGTCGCTCCGCCGACTTCCATCCGGCCCGGGCTAGAAGCGGTTCGCCCAGCAGGTGCCGTCCGAAAGGGCGGGTCACACGCACAACAGTCACGTTCGGGTGGTTGGCGAGGCTTTCGGCGACACGATGACTCACAAGCGTCACGGGGCGGTCACGCGCCAAGTATTTTGCCAACTGTAAGTTCGCCCGGTCCATACCCCCGGTTTCAGAGAAATCGCCTGCCACAATCATCCAGGGCTTATTCGACATTACCTATCTCTTCACGTCAGCACGATTTTTGATGATTAGTCCCATGCAAGCTAGCAAGAGTACCGACCCAGGAATCGACGACAGCGTTCCGGCCCCGATAAATGCGGTGATCCATGACGTCAGTACAAAAGAATAGGCCATTGTAACGGTTGTTCCCCAAGGCTGCGTCTGAGAAAACGACGGGAAACGATATAGCAACCACACGAGGAACGTAAGCCAAAGCAGCAAGCCGAGAATGCCTTGGTCAACGGAAATGCGCGAGTACTCGTTCTCCAGGCCGATTGCCACAGGCGCGGAATCCGAGAGGAAAATGGGGATGCTTGTTCCTGCAGAAGAACCCATCCCGGCGCCAACCGGGTATTCAAAAATGGTTTCGAAGAAATTCTCATTGGCACTGGAACGAATGCGGTCGCTGAGAGCCTCGGTGTCTTCGAGAGTCGTGATGCGTTGGAAGCGTTCGTTACCGCTGACGATCAAGAGCCCCGCAAGAAAGAGTGCGACACTTGCAATGCCGAATTTGAGCGAGAACCGAGTCGCGATCCAGGTAATGAAAATAGCGACAAATAATAACACTGCCGGTTGTCGCGCGGCACACATCGCAATTCCGAAGAGCGCGGCCACACTTCCGCTTACCAAGATGCTACGTTCCAGTAAGTGAACATCCCGGTCGAGCACTCGACCAAGGACAAATGGCAGCGACAATAGCATCGTCCCGCCATAAGCATGGGCGCTAAGAAAAAACGATGGAATTCGGTGATACTCAAATCCCGAGACATCACGAGAATTGTAAATGATCATCGTGACGGCATTTTGTGGATAGAGCGATTCGACACCGTTGTAATAAATGTACACCCCACCAATCAAAGCCGCCACATTCAGGATAGACAAGCCACGGGCCATGATTGTCAAGTCGCTCGATTTTAGTTGGGAACTAATGAGAATGACCGGGAAAAACCAGACTGTGGCTCGCAACGCAACTAATTGAACAAGCAAGGCGTTGATCGGTATCAGTGAAAGAAGCGTGGGCCACAATATGATGCATAATGTAAACTTTCCAGCAGTTGTATTCAACAATGCTACAGCCCGGTCCCAACGGAATGTCGCAAATCCGGCGTAGAGTCCTAGTAGGCTAAAGTCGAATAAAAATGTCGTCGCAATACCAGGTTCATTTGCCCGAATCACCCCACTAAAATATCCCACCACAAACACCCCCAGGAAGCCAAGACCCAGGGAGCGAGCGGTCAGCAAGAAGCACGTCGTGAACGGCACCAAGAGTATGACAATGTCCATGCTATTTAGTCGTGTTTGCTATTTGTGATATCGATGCAAGCGTTCGCTGTTCAAGGTTTCCGGGCGACCAATACGACGTTATCCGAAAAAGCCCGAGGGAACCAGCGGCTCAGGCTTGATGGCAGATGTCTTGCTGTGCCGGGCATTCGCCCCGAGTGTGTGTAGTGAATAGCTAGGTCTACCCAGCCGCACTCGCGCGCAATTCGCTGAAGGTCAACGACCAACAATGCCGTAATGTGTGCAGGGTAACTCCCCGCTTGGAACGCATTGAACTCGTTTTTAAGAACCAGTGTCAACTTGCTCAAGAAACTCAATTGGTTCGGCGTGGTGATGACAATCCAACCACCGGGGCGGCAAAGCCGGTTCAATTCCCTGGCAAACGCCCGTGGGTTTTCCAGGTGTTCGATTGTTTCGACGCCGGCAACGACGTCCCCAATTCCGTCGGGCAACGCGGCACGGCCCGTATCGAGATCAATTTTGGTGAACTCCCCCGCATCCAGGAAACCTTCATACTTGACAACATCCACGCCGATATATTTTGCGAAACGGTCCTTCACAAACGGCCACAAGTTACCAACACCACAACCGACATCGACCAGGGTTCCACCGCCCTGGTGGCGTTCAATCAACACATTTGCCACTGCTCGATAAATGACATCGGTACTAATACCCAAGCTCTGGCGAGCGCGGGTTTCGACGTTGGGAACTGTCAATGATGTAGTCATGACCGGTGACCAAAAATTTGCCACCCGGACGGCTTGGCCGCTTGCACAGCGTCCGACGGTTCGAGTGTTGCGAGGTAACTGGCGGCTTCGTAAGTTTTGCAAACTCGCGGCGCGGAAAGGTCCGCCAAGATCAGGCCCCGAAGGTGCCACCCCACTTGGAAGAGTGTGTAACCGGCGGCTTGAAGTATTTTGCAGGGTTCACTGGACGGTCCGTCGTGCTCTTCAAAAACAACGTGGCGAATCGCCCGCTCACTGAGTAATCGTGTGGCACCACGTAGTACGCTGGCTTCATGGCCTTCCACGTCCATTTTCATCATGTCGAAATGGCTCGTCGGAAACAGTTCATCGAGTGTCATCGTCGGGACATCGTACCCCTGCGCACTGGCGTCACTGGCGAGGTAACTAACCCCTTCGTTGCCTGCAAAATTCTCTGGCAATACCAGTTTCGCCGTGCCGGGTTTATCACTGAGTGCCACGGGGTGTACTTGGACCGTGGCCGTTCGGTCTTTGGGTAAGGCTGCAACGTTATCCCGAAGACGCTGCCCCACGACCGGGTGCGGTTCAAACGCATGGACCGTTCCGGTCTTCCCGGCCCGAGTCGCCATCAAGTTTGTCATGTACCCAATATTGGCACCCACATCAATGGCACTGCCCCCGATTGGCAGGAGGCGGTAGAGCAGTTCGGAAACCACAATGTCGTAGATACCAGTCGTCCAAATCGAAGAGCCGATTGTCTCGTTCGGATTCACCGTGAGCGTTGTGCCCCACGGCATTGGCACCGTGACGCGGTCACCCGGCTTACCAGATAGACTGCGTGTAATCCGCAGTAAAAGCTGTTGGGGTCGAAATATATACCAGGGTTTCCACACCGAACGCACAGTTACACTCCGGATGGTTTTAGTTCAAAGATCACGCGGCTGATGGCTGGGAGTTGCCGGACTGGGTCACAAAGTGACAGTGCGCGACTTGGACCTGCTGTTCCCAGTCGCTGCCGTTCGCTGGGGTTCACGATCAGCGTTTCGAGGGCTTTCGCAATGGATTCGGCGTCGTTGGGTTTGGTCAGGATGCCGCACGTGGCGTTGATCGTTTCTCGTCCGCCGCCGATGTCCGAGGTCACCACTGGCAACCCTGCTGCGAGTGCTTCAATGAACGCAACACCGAACGGCTCCGGACCCGTGTTGGGTTGGCAATAAACATCTGCGGAAGCCATCAAGTTGGTGACATCCGATCGTTGCCCGAGAAACCGAACCCGATCAGCGACCCCAAGTTCCTTGGCCCGATGTTGAAGTTCCTGAAAAAATAGTTGTTCGCTCGGCCTTTGAGGTCCACCGGCCAACCACGCAATCCAACCGGGTATCGACGCCAATTTTCCGAGCGCTTCAACGAGAACAGCCGCACCTTTCCAGCGTTCCAGACGGCTGGCGAGCAGGATCACCACGGCACCGTCCGGCGTGTTCAACTCTGCTCGCACCGAGGCACGATTCGTGGAGCGGTCCGCAACCGTGTTGCATTCGACGGGGATATAAACGACCTCATTCGGCACATTCGGAAAAACTTTCGACACGCTCTCCGCAGAAAAATGGCTGTTCACAATCACGGCATCCGGCGGCGTGCGCCTGGCCCAGCGGTCGATCCAGTGTTCGCCTTTTAAGACATCGTGGACCCAGTTCACCAGTCGAACACCGGCATTGCGAACAACCGGGGCGAACACAACGTGTGGCCAACAGGCGTGACAGACGACCGCGTCATATTGACGCTGTTTCAACACGGCTTTCAAGTTTCGCCGCGCCCGCAGAACGGTCCACGGGCGGCTGATTCGCACGGCGCCGAGGTCGTGGAGTGGCACGCCAGCCGCGGCGAGTTCGTCCCACATTCGCCCGCGAAAGCACAGCCCGAATTCCGGCTCCATGTCCGGTGCGAGGTATCTCAGCCGCGCCAACGTGTCGAGCAAACGCTCAATGCCACCGTACATGTTTCCGGCATATAAATGCAGAACCCGACTCATCGACTTTTCCTTCGCACTTGGTTCCGGACCACGTCGCGGTAAATCGCCAAGCAACGCTCCGCCATCACGTCCGCGCTGAACCGATTGACGGCGTCGGCTCGACCTTGGTCGCTCAGCCGTTGGCGCAAGTCGGGTTCGGATCGCAGTCGATTGGCCGCCGCCGCAAATGCACTCGGGTCGTTGATCGGGACCGTGAGTCCGGCGTGCTCGTGGCGGCAGACCCAGGGTACGCCACTGTGCGGGATCGCGGCGTTGATCGTCGGGCAACCGGAGGCCATCGCTTCGACTTGCACCAAGCCAAACCCTTCACTGCGGGCGTTACTCGGGAACCAGTGGGCGGTGGCCGCGTGGTAGGTGCCGATCAATTCGTCCGGGGTCGCACGCCCTTGCCACACAACCCGATCTGTGACACCTAGTTCGATTGCTTTCGCCTTCCACGCGGCGTGCATCGGGCCGGTGCCGATCACGATTAGCGTACCGGGGACCGTCTTCAAAGCTTGCAACGCCACGTCCAACGCCTTGTAATAAATCAACCGTCCGACCGTCACCCAAATCGGCCCGACGTGCCGCCGCCGAAGCGTTTCGGCGTGGTCCAAGGCATCGATTGAAGGTTCCGTAAACGGCGTCACGTCAATGCCGAGTGGGAGCGGTTCGACTTTGCCACGGAATCGTTGCAGCAGATCAGACCCGCCGACGTATTCCGGACTCGTCGGCAACACACGGGCTGCACGGCGGTACAGTGCCGCCTCGAACGGGCGAACGAAGTGGCGGAGAACCCGTTGGCGAATGATGTCGCTGTGGTGCGTGACGATCAGCGGGTGAACGCGGCGGTCGGCGAGAACGGCGAGCATCATCGTAATGTTCGGGGCGTGCAAGTGCCAAACGTCCGGGGGGTCGGATTGCAACTGCTTCAACAGGCGTGGCAGGTTCGGTGCCAGATCGAGTTTTGCGACACACCCGAATCGACCCGCCCGGTGAATCGTCACGGAACCATCACTGTCGCGGGAATCCGGTGTTCGGCGGAATCGCTCGAACGTGACATCCTCGCCCGTGGTCGTTGCATGATTGACCACAACCACATCAACATCGACGCCGCGTTCGGCCAAACCCATCACCAGCGTGCGGGTGTGGTTCTCAATCCCACCGGATGCGGGCGGGTAATATTTGCCTAAATGCACGACACGCAACGGTTTAACAGCCACATCCTGCCGGGGAATTTCGGGCGGTCCGCGTGCGGCTTCGCCTTGGTCGGTTGCTCCGAGAAGCACCGAAATGCAGAGTACGAACGATTCCGGACATCTTAACAAATCACCAGCGTTATCTTACCGCGCAACCGATTGCGGCAACGGGGCGTCGGAAAAACCCGACCCTCTCGGGTCAATGAAGTCTGGCGCAATCCGTGTACTTGGTACACGAATCCTTCGGATCAAGCTAGAATGTCAGCGGTTGCGGATTCTCGGTTGTGGGTGCGAATTATGCCATTGGCGTCACGGTTGTTGAAACTCCGAATGCTCTGGGCGGGGCCGGTCCACATTTTTCGGTGGGTGGCCGCGAGTCCGTTGTGGTTGAAGCTACTCCTGGGCATTTGCTTGACGGCTAGCCTCGGCGCGGCCGGGTATTACGTGCTCCATAAACGAGTCCAGAACCGGGTCCAGCGGGAGATGATGGACGGCTGGAAGCGGTTCGACGATGCCGCTCGACAGGGTGATAAAGAGAAGATGAAGTTGGCGTTGGATGACATTCTGCTACTCAAACCAACTGATGAACTCGCCAAGCAGCGCAAAGCGACGCTGGAAACCGGCGAAGCCGCCCGCAACGACCCGGCCATGATTATGTTGGCCATGCGCACGAACCTGCGGGAAAAGAAGTTTCCCGAAGCCCTTCGGGAGGCGGACAAGTGGCTCGCGTTGGAACCCCACGATTGGATGGCACACCTTGTGAAAGTGGCGGCGGCCTTGCACACCGGCGATCGGGTCACGGCGGCCAAAGAATTAGACGCACTTCCCGACCCGAGCCACCCCAAAGCGAACCTCGATTCCACCGGCTTGCTTTACGCCTCGCAATTGTTTCGTGCGCTCGAACGGGATCCCACCGTGCTGCGAAACTTCGCCCAAAATCGCGTCCTGCCGTTTCTACGGACACCGGCAGCCCGAGGTCGCCCCGCGCAAGAAAAAGTCGGCTTCATTGAATGCTACTTGATGGCGTTTGAACCCACTCCCGACAAAGCACAACCCGCTGTACTACCCGAAGCCTGGTCCAGCGTGACGAAACTCGCGGACGCCGCCGCTGATGACGCAACGGACCGGCTGGACGTGCCCACGCTCCAACGAGTCGGACGCCTCGCAACGCCGTTGCTGCTCGCGCTGGATATTTTCCACAAACACAACCAAATTACCGCCGAGCAGTTCACGGACTTCCAGAGGGAAATCGAAGAGCGAACTCGCCGGGTGTGGCAACTGGTCCGGCAAAAAGAGCCTCAATTGGCGGAAGCCTATCGGAGCTTGGCCCTGTCCTATAACCGCACCAAGGACTTTGCCAAAGTCCGCGAACAAATCGTGCAGGGTCTTGAATCGTGCCCGGATGACCCCGAGTTGATGCAACTGTTCAGCCGCGTCTTGCAGATTGACGGGCGGGCCTGGGAAGCGTGGCAGGAAATGAGCCTCCGCGCTAAACAACACCCCGATCAGCCGGTCTGGTGGCTCATGGCCATTGACGCGGCCGTGGCAGCCAACCGACGGGATTTAGCCTTGGAAGCCTGCCAAGAAATGCGCAAAGTTTCACCAATGAATCGGCTGGTCACGCGGGTCGAAGCCCGGCTTTGGCTCGACGCGGGCAATGCTCATCAAGCCGCCCAACTCCTGAACACCTTGACCCTTACTGACCTGGCGCGCGACCCCGAAGCGGTCCAGCTTTACGTGCGGGCGTTGGCAGATGCGGGACTGGAAGTTCAAATCGAACCGGTGTTGGAAGTCGTGGAGAAAGCAGCCGATCAGTACGACACGCCGCAACCGATTGTGAGTGCGTTGCGCGGCTGGCTGGACGCGAAGCCGGACTTGGCACGGGCCACGAAAATCGTCGGGCGCCTGACCGCCCTGGAACGGCGCTGGCCAGACTTGTCCGAAATGTACCGCATTCGGGCCGAAGTGTTGTTCCGCATCGCGGAGCTTTCTACCCCAAGTTGGGACAGCGTGAAAGTGGCAGCGGCGGTGCAAGCCTGTGAACGCTTCCGGGCGAAAGTGCCCGCCGACCGCGACAACGCCACTCTGCTCATGATGCTCCGCTGTTACGGCGAGAATAACCCGGAACAAGCCTACCGCGATGCCGAACCGTTGCGGAATGCGGAATCCGATCCACTGCTGACCGTTCAACATCTCGAACAACTGGGCATGGTCTACCGGCTGAACAAAAAACTGCCGGACGCGATCCGCCTGCTCCAACGGGCCACTCGCTCCAACGCCGCGACCGCCGGGTGTTTCACTCAGCTCGCCCTGGCTTACCACGCCAACGGCCAAAAGGTCGAAGCCCGCCAGAACCTGGAAATCGCGCGGGTCCGCCCTCGGTCGGCGCGGGAACAAGACGACTACCGAATTGCCGCTCAAACTCTTCAACGGGAGACGCCGTGACTTCGTGCCGATTGATTGCTTCCCTTGTGTTACTCGCGTCGTTCCTGGGCATGACGGTCTTGGCCCAACCCCCGGCCAAGCCGGCGGTCACCGCCGAGGAAGAGCAAGCCCGCGAATTCTTCGCGGCGCAAAAGTACGAGGACACCTACAAGGCCCTCCAAGCCGCCGTGGGCAAGAACCCCAAGCTCCCGCCGGCGCGCGTCCTGCTCGCGTCGATGTTTTACCAAGCCAAGCAAGGGCAACTCGCCCGGCAAACCCTCGAAGCCGCCGCGTCCGAAGAGCCGAAGCACCCCGAAGTTTTCTTGATGAACGCGAACTTCGCGTTCGGCGAGGGACGCCTGACGGACGCAATTCTGAGCTGCCAAGCCCTCCTGCAAGTTGCCACGGACCCGCGCTGGGATCCCGAACAACGCAAGCGATTTATGCGTGAAGCGCGTCTTGGTCTCGCCGCCTCGTATGAGGGGCGTCGGGACTTCACGAGTGCGAAAGAACACCTGATGGCCGTGTTGACCGACGACCCCAAAAACGGCCCCGCCCGGACCCGCCTGGGGTCCGCAACCTTCTTGATGAACAAGCCGGACGAAGCGCTCGTCGAATTTCAAACCGCCTACCGCGACGACCCGGCGTCCGAACTGCCCGAACTCCAAATGGCCGCGTTGTACAACTCGCAAAACGCGGACGAGAAAGCGGAAGAGTGGTTCAAGAAGGCCGTGACGACCTACGCCACGAACCCGAAGTCGCACCGTGCCTACGCGGCTTGGTTGATCGACCATTCGCGGGCCACCGAAACGGAGCTGTACTTAAAAACCGCTGCCCAACTGGACCCGGCCAGCAAGGAAACCGCCGCGTTGCAAGGCTTGGCCGCCCGGTACCGCAAGGACTTCGCCGCCGCCGAACCGATCTTCCAGAAGCTGCTGCAGGATTCGCCCAACAACGCCTTCGCCGCCTGGAATCTGGCCCTGACGTTGGCCGAATCCCCGATGAAAGACAAGCAAGTGCGGGCGGTGGAACTCGCCGAATCCGAAGTGCGGAAGAACCAGAAGAATGCGGAAGCGTATGCCGTTCTGGGGTGGTGCTATTACAAGGCGGGCCAACTCGACAACGCTGAAAAAGCCCTGGCGAACGCCATGCAATCCGGCTCCCTCTCCCGCGACGCCGCCTACTTCTTCGCCCGCATCCTCGTCGATAAACAGCGCGTCGAAGACGCCTACAAAATCCTGAAGTCCGTCGCCGACGCCCGCGGCCCCTACGTCTACAAGGCCGAAGGCACCGCCCTGTTAGCCGAGGTCGAGAAGAAACTCCCACCAAAGAAAGACGAGAAGAAGTAAGGGCGCTGATGTTGGATCGTCCGAGCCACGACCGTCAGGGAGTGGCCCGAGAAAACCGAATTTGTGTTCGTAGATTGTGTCCACGATTGATCCGGTTTTCAGGCTGAAAGCCGGGAGCGTTTGCTGTCAGCCTTTCAGCCTGAGTCTATTTTCCGTGTAGACCCAGGGCGTCGTCGCCAAGTCTCCTTGCCCTGGGCTGAGTTCTCCCAGGCCGTCGGCTTGAAAGCATAAAGGCACCGATGACTCTGGAACAATTTTCCACCAACTTCCGTGACGCTCACCCAACCTACAACGTGAAAGAAATCGACAAGGATACCGTTTGGCTTTTTCAACACACCCCGAAGGCCCGAGTTCGCGGCGGCGGATTCGAGATTACGATCGCCAAGAAGACCGGCGAAGTCGTCAAAGTTGAACACTACCAGTGACGATCTCACTTGTGGATCAGTCGTGGAGGCTACGATGGACATCGTTCTCGAAGACCTTCGCAAATTCATCTCCTATCGCGTGCGGGAAGGGTTCGACTCCGTCCATGACATTATCGCGAACGCCACCGATTACGCCTACGAGACATATGGCCGCGACGATTTACAGCCGCAGATCAAATTGATAGCGAGCGATCTCGTCACATCGCATCGGGCTAAACAGTCCGAATGGGAATCAACAACCGATTGCGACCGTTTGGGCGAAGCGTTCGCAACGCTCAATCGACGGGGGATCGTCGCTCGACAGGACTTCAGTTGCTGTAACAACTGCGGATTCACAGATATTTGGGACGAGATTGAGATTGAAGAGAAGCAACAGAAGGTTGACGGGTACGTTTTTTATCACCTTCAGTGTACCGAACGTGCTGTTAACTCGGGTCAACTACTGATGGCTTTTGGATGTGTTGAGGAAAACCCTGAGATTTTCCAGAAGGTCGCCAGAATGGTTGTGGAGGAGTTGAATCGGGTCGGCCTCAACGCATCTTGGCTGGGAACGGAGTGGGATCCGATTGTGGTCGAAGGTATCGTCTGGCGTCGTGGTAGATAGCAACTTTGGCACAGCCGCATTCCCTGCACCCTACGCCGCTTCGCTTTGGCTCTTCGGCAACTCGAAGAGTTTGCCTTCGGGGCGGGGCATTTTGTTGGGGCCGGTGGCGCCGTCGGGGGTGCCTTCCCACTGGTGGGCGCGGACGCTTTCGAGGACGCGGTGGGCGATGGCTAGGGCGTCGCGGCCCGCTTCGCCGGTCACGCGGGGGGTGCGGTTGTGGCGGACGCAATCGACAAAGTCCCGCAGTTC
>JAYSXU010000440.1:0-1427 GCA_043716965.1 Fimbriiglobus sp. | reverse complement strand
GCGGGCAAATTCTGCAATGGCTCCACCGGCTCCGGACGTTTCGCTACGACGAACCGACCACCCTGGCCCGCCGGATTGCGGAGCTAGCCCCGACGTTGACGAGCCGGTGCTTGATTATGGTCATCAGCGATTTGCACGACGACTGTGCCGTGCCCGCGCTCAAGTTACTCGCCCAGCAGCACGACTGCATGGTGCTGCAACTGCAAGACCCCGCCGAGAACGGCGTGCGTGGTGCCGGGTTCTTAAAAGCAGGCGAAGCGGAGACGGGGCGGGTATTTGTGACCCACGCGAACCGCCAGTGGGTGAACACCGACGACACCGCCCGCGAACTCAAGCGCGCCGGCGTCGATCACCTGCTCATCCGCACCGACCAACCCTTCGCGGCGAACTTACGCAACTTCCTAAAGGGTCGCAGCGGTATTGCGCGAGGGACGCGGTGATTGCCGGCGAACCGGCTGCGAAAGCTGCCGGTTGGACTGCCACAACCAGTTGGCAGGTTGTGTGCCGGGTGCGGGAGTCCACCCGGCAGCTTACGCGGCCGGTTCGCCGGGAATGGCATATGCGGATGTGAATTTAGTCAGGAGAAGCGAGATGGCACGGTGGAGGCTCGTCAGTCTCGTGCTGGTTGTTGTGACGTTGTCGCAAGGCACGGCTCGCGCCCAAGAAGCTACCGTCGGGATGCCGGTGAAGATTGCGCAACTGGTGCTGCCGGGGCCGGAGTTGGAGGCGAAGCCGATTGACAGCCGCAAGGCGCCGGTGGTGTTGCGGGTCGTCAACGTATACCCGCACGGCACCAACTTTCGGTACGATTTCGAGTGGTACGGGCTGGAACCGGGCAGTTACGATTTGCGTAATTTCCTTCAGCACAAAGACGGCAAACCGGCGACGAACTTGCCGCGCATTCCGGTGACAGTGGTCCCGGTCCGCCCGCCGGGGCAGGTGGAACCGAACCCGCTCACAATCGACGAAGGGCCACGGGTCGGGGGCTATCGGTTGTTATTGTGGATCGGTGGTGGTGCGTGGGGGATCGGGTTGTTGGCGATTGTGTTGTCGTTCTTTTTCCCACGGACTCGCACGGCCGTGGGGTCTACTAACAAGCCGTTGTCACTGGCCGATCGGCTCACGCCGTTGGTCGAAGGGGCGATTGCAGGCAAGCTTTCCGTCGCGGAGTTGGCCAAGCTCGAACGCGGGCTGTTTACCTACTGGCGGAACCGCCTCAAACTCGACCACACCGAACCGGCGGTTGCCATTCAAACACTACGCAACCACACCGACGCCGGGCCGCTACTGGTGCAACTGGAATCGTGGCTGCACAAGCCGGGGCCACGCGAAGCCGTCAACGTTGCGGAGTTGCTCAAGCCGTACCGGGATCTCGCGCCGGATGCCGTGGAACTGGGGGAATCGAAGTGACCGAACTCATCGAACTG
>JAYSXU010000439.1:0-12892 GCA_043716965.1 Fimbriiglobus sp. | reverse complement strand
TTATGTCCACTGAATCGCCGACGAGTACGAACGCGCCACCGCTGGCATCGGGTATGCGTTTCAAACTCAGCTTCATGATGTTTTTGCAATTCTTCATCTGGGGCGCCTGGTTTGAACTCGGGTTCGCGTACATCCCGAGTCTGGGGTTCCCCGAGTGGTGGCAAGTTCCCACAGTCTTCACCGCGTTCAACGTCGGCGCACTGGTCGCGCTGTTCTTCAGTACCCAATTCGCCGATCGGAAGTTCGCCGCGCAAAAGTATCTCGCGTTCAGCCACTTGATTGGTGGGGCGGCAATTCTCGGTCTGTACTTCTTACCAGGTGACAAAAACACCCCGGCCCCGTTCTGGCCGTTCTTCGCGCTCATGTTGTTGCACTCGGTCTTTTACGTGCCGACGATTTCGATCACGAACTCGATCGCGTTCGCCAACCTGACCGACCCGTCGCGGCAGTTCGGCCCGATTCGGCTCTGGGGTACGATCGGTTGGATTGCCGCGTCGTGGCCGTTCATCTTCATCCTGGTCGATTGGGCCAACGTCCCCGCGTTCGGGACGATGGGAACGATCGAGTGGATTGGAAAAGTGCTGGGAACTTCTAAGGCGGGTGCCGACGCTTCCGAAGCCCAACGTTACATCTTCCTGGTCGCCGGTGCTGCCTCCCTGATTCTTGCGGCGTTCAGCCTCTCGTTGCCCCACACGCCACCCAAGCCAGCCACTGGTGAAGACTCGTTCGCGTGGCTGAAGGCGATGAAGCTGTTGAAGCACCCCTTCGTTGCGGTGTTGTTCTTCGTCACTTTCATCGACGCGGCGGTCCATCAAAGCTTCTTCGTGTGGACGCCTGGTTTCCTAGGCGGTCCGGTCGGGATCCCGTCGAACTGGGTTTCACCCGTCATGAAGATCGGGCAAATCGCCGAGATCGTGACGATGTTATTCCTGGGCTACGTGCTCAAGAACCTTGGTTGGCGG
The DNA here is from genome assembly GCA_043716965.1 of Fimbriiglobus sp. Lineage (GTDB taxonomy): Bacteria > Planctomycetota > Planctomycetia > Gemmatales > Gemmataceae > Fimbriiglobus. The sequence goes on along the minus strand of JAYSXU010000439.1, from coordinate 11,930 downwards.
TTGACCATGACGCTCGGGGTTCTCGGCCATGCAGCCCGATTTGCCGTGTTCGCGTTCTACCCGGATCAAACGTCCGCGATTGTCGTGAACGTGTTGCACGGCATCTGCTATGCCTTCTTCTTCGCCACCGTCTACATCTTCGTGGATGAATACTTCCCCAAGGACATTCGCTCCAGCGCCCAGGGTTTGTTCAACGTGCTAATCCTCGGCTTCGGCCCCGTGGCGGCAAACTTCGCCTGCAACGAGTTGAAGAAAACCTACTCCGTCGGTGATTCTGTCGATTACCCCGCGGTGTTCGTGTACTCGATGGGGGCAGCCCTGTTCGGTGCGGTCGTCTTGCTGCTGTTCTTCCACCCCCGGAAATCGGCAATCAAAGACGTGTAGAAACACGGAAAGCCCACGAACGATCGTTCGTGGGCTTTGTGCGTCAATGTTTGGTCATTCCGAGAAAAGTTCAGCGATCGAACCTGCGTTCGGAACACGAATCGCCAGTTCCCGAAGCTGAACCGCGTTCATTACAGCCATTTTCGCATTGATCGACTCCGGAAGCGATTGAAACCGATTCTCCAGCAACGCCGTTGCGACATCACGCAGGGCTTTTTCCATGCCCTGCTCAATGCCTTGTTCCCGACCTTGTTCCAACCCAAGGTCGTAGTGGGTCTTGTTCCGCGCAACAATTTTTGTGAATGGTTCTGTCATCATCAACCTCTCAAGTTCTTGACGGCCTTGCTCATCAAGGGGCAAGTAAGCCTGTATGCAATCGTACAGGAGAAATCGTTGGAATTCTGTCATGGCTGCACCTGATAATCGCTGAACAGCCGTCCTGCCGATCTCTGGCCACTGGTCACGCGGCGCGCTCATCAAGGCCGAGAACCCGACGCCGAGCCAGTTGTCGCCCTGGGCGTATTGTAACGCATCGAGTGCAGGTAAACCGACATATAAGTAGCGAAACGTCAGCACGTTGAACGGGCCGATGTATTCTTCCACGGTATCGACGCCGATGCCGTCGAGGCCGACCCGCAGGTACAACACGATCGGCAGCACCGGCAGTTCCTGACGCTCCCTCAAGTGCATGTAGTAGCGTGGCAACCGTGGCTTCAGCGCCGTGGTGCGGTCTTGTGATTCAATTTCAATGTGAACCACCGCGAGCCATTCCTCGGAAGTTGATTCCGCGACCGGCGTGAGGGTCCGCAACTTCGCCACGAGGTCGAGCAGGTGCCGGTCGCCGTCGGGCGGGTTCGGCAGCACTTCCTTGTCAAGCCATTCCGTGGACGTAAAGTCGAAGCAACTCGCCCATTCGGGAAAGAAGAGTCGCATGAAGTCCGGGAAGAACTCCCGGATCATCGCTTTGAATCGCTGGTCGTGATCCATGCCATCACACGATCCGTGGGAACAGTGGCTTCGGCTTGCTGTCAACCAACTCAGCCATCACGCGCAGATCCTCCGGTTGGGCACGAAGTTCTGCGGCGTCGGCATACGTCACGTCCGCCCACGGTTTGGCGAAGTTGAAACTCTTGTAGATGACTTCGGCTGACCTTGGGATGAACGGTTTGAGCAGGATGCACGCGATGCGGAGCACCTCGACCACGTTGTGAAGGATGCCCGACGCCGCGTTCGGGTCAGTCTTCACGACCTTCCACGGCTCTTTGTCGCCGATGTACTTGTTCGCCGGGTAGACCAATTGGCTCATAAGGGCTTGCAGCGCTTGGCTGTACTCGCAGGCTTCAACGCGGGTGCGGAACTCGGCCACGAGCTTCGCCGCGTGGAACCCTTCAGCCACGGCTTCGGGCACGCGGTTCGCCGTGCCGGGCAACGCGCCGCCGAGACTCTTTGAAGGCACTGTGACCGTGCGGCTCAACAAGTTGCCGAGCGTGTTGGCGAGGTCGGAGTTGTACACTTCTTCATACCGCTGCCCGCTGTAGTCGCCGTCGCCGGGGAAGGCGCATTCCTTCATAAAGAAGTAGCGGTAGGCATCAACGCTACTCTTCGCAATAATCTCCAGTGGTTGCACCACGTTGCCCATCGACTTGCCCATCTTAGTGCCGTCCACAGTAACGAACCCGTGGCTGAACACATGCTTCGGCGCTTCTTCGCCCGCCGCCCACAGCATGGCGGGCCAGATGTGGCAGTGGAACCGGGTGATGTCCTTGCCGATGAAGTGGATGTCGGCGGGCCAGTTTTTGCGGAACAGTTCCTCGTCGTCGCCGTAGCCGATGCCGGTGATGTACGTCAGTAGTGCATCGAACCAGACGTAGATGGTGAAGTCTTCGTCGAACGGCAACCGGATGCCCCAATTTTCGCCGGTCCGGGAGATGTTCAGGTCTTGCAGTCCCTCGGCTTCGATGAAGCCGATCATCTCGTTGCGGCGGCTGTCCGGTTGCACAAAGTCGGGGTTTTCCTTCAGGAACGCCAACAAGCGATCCTGGAACGCGCTGAGTTTGAACAGGTAACACGGCTCCGAACGTCGGATCAGCGGGCGCTTGTGAATCGGGCACTGCCCGGCGCTCTCGGCGTGGGCCTTGTCGCTCTTGAACTCTTCACAACCAGGGCAGTACCAGCCCTCGTAGTTCCCCTTGTAAATGTGCCCGTTGTCGTACACCTTCTGAATGAACTTCCGGCAGCACTGCTTGTGGCGCTCGTGGCTGGTTTGCACGAAGGTGTCGTAGCTGATGTCGAGCGCGCGCCAGACCTCCTGGAACTGTCGGGCCATGTCGTCACAGTAGGCTTGTGGATCAAGTCCAAGTTCCTTGGCCTTGTCCGCCACCTTCAACGTGTTTTCGTCGTTGCCCATTAGGAAGAAAACGTCGTACCCTTCCATCCGCCGGTAGCGGGCCTGCACATCCGCGCCGAGTTTCTCGAACGCGGTGCCGATGTGCGGGCGGCTGTTCGGGTAGTCAATCGCGGTCGTTTGGAACCAACGCGGTTTCTCAGTCACAGTTCCGGCTCCTTCCATCAATAAATCAACCGCAACGCGGTTATCGCATCGTTCTACTGGACGGACGGTTTGCGGGGGAGGTTCAGATCACAAGTGAATCGCCGTAGACGCTCCGCAGCCACTCCACCCGACTGGGGGAAATCGCGTTTTCGGCTAACACGAGTTGCTCCAGTCGGGTCGTCCAGAGCAAGACGGCCAACCGCTCCGCCCCTTCATCGCTGATGTTACAACCGCGCAGATCGAGTTGCAGAAGTGCCGGGAAGTTCGGGTCCGGTTCGATGGTATCGAATACATTGTCGCCAAGGTACGGGTCGTGTATCCCGAGCGATTGCAATCGCGGATACGGCCCAAACCGTGTAAGTTGGTGTAGCAATTCTGACCCAACCGGGGAGTGACACCGGATTGACAGTGCTTGAAGTGGGAACATCACGCTGGGCGGGTCGAGTGTCATCCAGTCTATCGACACGTGTGAGATGTTCAACGTCAACGATTCGACCGGCACCAAAATCAAGCCAGCTTGCCAGGCAGCGATCAGCGAATCCGCCGAGCATTCGATGTGATACGGAAACCCACGTTGATACCGCCGCCCTACTCGCAGGCTCTCTGGCAAATACCAGGACCACTCGTGTTCCCAATCCAGCAGGGCTAATTCCTGCGTCGTCAATCCAGAACCGGGCGACTGTTGTTCGCGTTCGCACTGTAACCGAATGAACTCGGCACGAGCGACGTCTTGTGGCTGTCCCCGTTCATCGAGCCAGTCCGCATAAACCAATCGCCGTAAATCATCTTCCGGGTTCGCCACGATCGCACGGAGGAGGGCTTCTTCGTCGCTCACGGCTCGTCCTCACCTCACGTCGGCATCCGGGTCCAAACCCGCCATCTACGAGTGCGACTGGTCGAGACGTTTTTCGAGCACCGCCGGGCGTTGCTCTTCGTCACGATTTTGTTGGGCCGCTTCGAGGCCTGTGAGGAACCGCTTCCCGTCGGGTCGAACGACGACGAGTTTCTCCCCACTCAGATCGAAACGGGTGCCGAGGCGTGGACTGGTGTAGCCGTCCATCTTGGGGACCGCCGCGAACAGGCCTGACTTGTCACGGATGTAGCCCGTCAGTCTGACACGGTCCGGGTCGTAGACGTAATACTCTTCGACGCCGTATTTCTCGTAGAATAGCAACTTCCTCGCCAACGTTCCGTGTCGAGTTTCGGGGGCCAACACGTCAAACACGACTTGTGGTGCGACGCCGTTTTCCACCCACAGCTTGTAACTCCCGCGACGGCCTTTGGGCCGACCGAAAACGACCATTACGTCTGGGCTGGCGCAACGGTTGACCTTGCCTTCCACGGCGTACCACAGCAACTCCCCGGCGACAAACACGTCCGGGTCGTGCCGAAACAGATGATCGAGACCACCCTGAAGCGTGACGATCCATTCAAACTGAAGCGTGTTTTCGGCAACACGCCTGCCGTCCGAATCTGGGTACTCGATCGGGACCGCCGGGATGTTGTGTGGTGCAGTCATCGTGCAACTCCATTACGGATGTATACGGCTAGATGATCGCGGATTAAGTGAAACCGCCGTCTCGCATTGGGCGACGCCGTCACTCATGGCCCGTCGGCGTCCGGGTCCAACCCCGCCGCCAACATCTTCGCCCGCAAGTGTTCGAGATTTTGGGCTAGATTCGCGGTGAGTCGCTTTTCGGCAGCAACCCGTTGTTCGGCTTCCGCCGAGCGTTGTTCAGCTTCCGCCGAGCGTTGTTCGGCTTCCGCCGAGCGTTGTTCGGCTTCCGCCGAGCGTTGTTCGGCTACGGCTTTTCGTTGCTCGAGTTCGAGGTTCGTCAGGAACCGCCCGCCATCCGGGCGGACGACGACGAGTTCCTCGCCGCTCATGTCGAAGCGAATGCCCAATCGCGGACTGGTGTAGCCGTTCGTGTTTGGGATCGGTGAAAACGCACCAACGTTGTCACGGGTGTAGCCCGTGAGTTTGACACCGTGCGGGTCGTAGATGTAATACTCTTCCACGCCATGGGTCTCGTAGAACAGCAGCTTCTTTGCCATCGCTCGCGGGCGGTTGCCGGGTGACAGCACTTCAAACACGACTTGCGGGGGGATCCCATTTTCCCTCCACTGTTTGTAACTCCCGCGATACCCCTTGGGCCTGCCGAACGCCACCATCACGTCCGGGGCGGTACGGCGCTTCACGTTCCCTTCCACCGCGTACCACAACAAGTTGCCCGCGACGAACACGTCCGGGGTGTCCCGAAATAATGCCGCAAGACCCGATTGCAGCGTGACGATCCAGTCATATTGCAGGGTGTTATCGGACATCGGCTTACCGTCATCATCGGGGTAGTCAATCTGCGCGATCGGGAAATTCAACGGCGCGTTCATGGCGCAACTCCATCCACTGGGGTCTCGGTCTTACAGTGCAACCCGGTCGCCCGGTTCGGGGACAGCGACATCGGTGAAACCGATGTCACGCAGCGTATCGCCCAACGCAAGGGCTTGTTCCCGTTCGCCGTGGATCAACCGGACCTTGCCGACCCGACCCGCTAACGGCGTGAGGTAAGCCAGGAAGTCGGTGCGGTCGGCGTGGCCGCTGAAGCCTTCGAGGTGAACGACTTCGATCCACTTGTTCCACTCGCGGCCCAGAAACTTCACCGTCGGCTTGTTCTCCATCAATCGCCGACCCGTCGTGCCTGGCGCTTGGAAGCTGACCAAGATCACGGTGCAACGGGGGTCATCAATGTGCTGCTTCAGGTGCGACAATATCCGTCCCGCATCACACATGCCACTGCTGGCGATGATAATGCACGGGCCGGGCCGGGTCGTGAGTTTCATGCTCTCTTCAAACGCGCGGGTGTACGTAACGCCGTCTCCGCCAAGAATACCGTGCCCTTCCTTCACCGCCTCGGCGACTTCCGGTTCCAGGCTGTTCGGGTGGTTGCGGTACACGTCCGCAATGTCCGCCGCAAGGGGGCTGTCCACGTAGATTGGCACTTCGGGGATCAGACCAGCCCGGAGTCCTTGCTGCAAAAAGTGAACGATCAGTTGCGACCGCCCCAAGCTGAACGCCGGGATCAGCGCCTTACCACCTCGCGCGATCGTGCGGCGGATGGTTTCGTAAAGCTTCACAATGGTGCCGTCGATTGGCTCGTGGAGCCGGTTCCCGTAGGTACTTTCACAGATGAGCAAGTCGGCGGGGGGGATCAGACCGGCTTGCTTCAACAACGGCATCCCGCGCCGCCCGAGGTCACCGCTGAACGTCAGGCTGCGTGAACCACGGGGGCTTTCGGCGATCGTGTGGACCATCGCCGAGCCGAGAATGTGCCCCGCTTCCGTCAACCGAAATCGGACGCCGCGGCCGATTTCCATTTCCTTGCCATACGGCACGCTCACCGCCTGTTGCAACACGTGTTCCACGTCGGGAAATGTGTAAAGCGGTTGCACCCACGGCTCCGCGTAGTTGCGGGCGATGTTCAAGTGGGCGGCTTCTTCCTCCTGAATCTTCGCCGAGTCCCGCAACATCACCTTCAGCAAATCGCGCGTGGGGGGAGTGCAGTAAATCGGCCCGTTGAAGCCGTGCTTCACGAGCGTCGGCAGGTTGCCGCAGTGGTCGATGTGGGCATGGCTGACGATCACCGCATCAATCAGATGCGGGTGGAACGGAAATTGGCTGTTGCGAAGCCGGGCGTCTTCGCGCCGCCCTTGGTGCAGCCCGCAATCGAACAGCAGTTTCGTGTTGCCGGATTCGAGCAAGTGCATCGACCCGCTAACCGACGAGGCCGCCCCCCAGAACGTAAGCGTGGGGACATCCGGGTCCGTTGCCGGATAGTGTGGTTCAGTGTGTGGTTTCATTCAACCATTCTAGCCAGTTTGATCCACCGGCTGAAAGGCCGCTCTGGAAACGGAGCGGGAAGGCCGTCATTACACGCTGGCAAATCGTATCGACATTGGCATATTGGATTCAGGAAGGTTTCCTGTAGGTGGTCACTTTGAGCGGTAAATATTCTCGATGGACTCCAGCGTTCGCTTGCGGTGCGTCATTTGCCCGGAACCCATCTGCGGCGGGTGTTTCGTGGCCCAGGTCTCGAGGGCATTGATCTCTCCCTGGGTGTCTACCATTTTGCCAACCGAGATGAGCGGCCGATCCGGATCGTCCGTTGCCGGCGCGACAACACCCGGTCGTCGGGTTACACTTTTCTTAGCAGCTCGGGCCATGCCCCGGTTGAAACGAGCCAGTTCGGGGTTCGCGGCACGGTCGTCCTCCAGGTTTTCAATCTGTTCTTCAAGTGCGGCGTCCTTCTGTTCCTGGGCCTCACGAGCGGCAATGGCCCGGAGCTTTTGAAGCTCGGTCTGGGCCTCGATAACGCCAAATTCGGCGAGCCGAATCAAGACGCCGTTCGGGATTCCGGCGTTCCCGAACGTTTTGCTAACCGTATAAGTCAGCGACGCCGCTCCGTAATCCTCCAGCGGGTCGTGAACGCCCGATTCGGTCACCAGCTTCAACTTCTCGTTCAAGAGCCACAACCCCCACAGCTCAATTTCGATGCTTCTGGCCATGCCCCCGATCGGCCCAGGGTCGTTGCCGTAGTAGAACCATTTATCCGCCCACTCCTGCCGCTGTTTGTTGATGTCGTCCTTAATCATTGCCTTGGCCATGCGCTCCAGGTCTTTCTCGTTCACCTTCGGTTGCTTGGCTTGTGGGTTGACTTTCTTCAATTTTTCCAGGCATTCGGCACCGTAATTTTCGTTCTCGTGGACGCCCATCGCTACGCTCATGATGGCCTTGCTGGTCAAGTCGGCTTCCGCCAACAGCGCGTTTTCTAACCTCGTCTTGAAACTCCCCTGATCGGACGATGCTGCGTCTTGAATTGCCGTCTGGGCGCCGTTGGAATCCGGCGTAACGACCTTGATCGCCTTGTCGATTCCGAAGCCTGCGATTTGTTGGCCCACTTGTCCGAATACCTGTGCCCATACCGGGTCGTGGCCCAGTACGTATAATTTCTTCCACTCGACGCCGGATGAAATATTAAGACGGGTAAACCGCGAACTGACAGTTTCAGTGTATTTTGGAAACCAGGTGTACTGAATCTTGCTCCCGATCCAGGCCAGAACCGGGCCGGTTACGAGTGACAACGCCAGCATGGCCAAACCGAAAGCGGCCTGTCGCTCCGCTTCAATTTGTTTCCGCGCGTCGTCCAACACTTTGAGGTGGCTGTTGAGCGCCTCCGTTTGGGCATCGACCATCCGGTTGATGTGCTGCTGCCACTTACGGATCTGACTGTCGTACTCTTCCTTGAGGTGGTCCGCAATAAACTCATGGGCGTAGGTCTTCAATTCGACTTCAAGAGCTGTCGGCATTGTACACATTCTTTCCGGGCGAGTTGAAGATACTCAGATAGTTGAAGTGACAGGCCAACGTCTCTAAATTCACCCCGCATCAGCCTGACCGCCCACTTCTGCCAGTCCGATCTAGAGGTTAAATGAAGCGGTGGCAGCGGTCAACTAAAAACTCCCCTGAACCGGGGTAGGCGTCACAAAAGTTGGTGGAAAATTTATTCACCGCGCTGGCATTCTTTACCTACAGGCTGAAAGCCTGGGAGAACTCAGCCCAGGGTAAGCCGCTTCGGCGTAACCCTGGTTTCATGGATCGCTAGTCCTAGCAGCCCTTCACAGTACTTCTCACCATGATTTATAGGTGAAAGAAGGCGGCGTGTTTGGGTTTGAGGCGGAGGTGGTGATGTTCCTCCAAGCCTTCGACCAGGGCGGCGGCCAACTGCTGACGCAGGCGTTCCAGCCCCGTTTCCGCCGCGTGTCCGGTGGGGAGCGTTCGGGACACGGCCTGCCCCAAGAGTACCCAGAGCGGACGCAACAGCAACGCGATCCCGATCAGTAGCAACCGCCACGACCGATCCCGGCTCGTCGTCGGTGCTTTGGCCTGCCGGAGTTGGCGGTAGCTGCTCTCGATCCCGAACCGCGTTCGGTACACCCGGCGGACCTCCTCGCCCCGGTCGCCCGACGATCGCACGCCCCGGTCGGCGTAGACCAATCGGGTGAACGAGCCGTCCCGATTCTTGCGGCGGTGGCCCACGAGTCGCACCGTCGCGGTGACCCGGTTCGCGGCTCGCGATCGTCACCGTGGCGTGCGTGGCGGTCCGATCCCCGGCGGTCTTGAACCGGCGGCGGTGCGGGACCGCGACGATGGAATTGATGCGGCGGCGGTCGAGGGCGTGGAACACCTCGGCGGCGAAAACCCCCTTGTCTAGGAGGAGTTTTCGCACCGCGATCCCCGCCCCGGCCATTTGATCCAACTGCGGCGTCCGCGCACCCATCGGGCGACCCGACTCCGGCGCGGGCACCGCGAGCGTGTACCGCACGCCGCTCGGGGCGATGACGGCGGTGGCGGAGACGAAGTACCGGCGGGTGCCGTTGTTGCGTTGGCCGTGGACGGTCCCTCGGGTGCCCCGGCGACCGTAGACGCACGACCCGTGGGTATCGATGGCGACCACGAACCCCTTCGTGGGCACGCGGGGCAACAGCGCGACGAACCGGCGTTGGAACGCGGCGGCGAGGGTGACGGGATCGGGGAGCTGGCCCGCGATTCCGGCTCGCAACGTGGTCTCGCCAACGGGCCAGACGAACCGTTGGGCCGTGTGGTGGAGCGAGGCCTTGAGAGTGGCCATGAGCCACAGGACGCGGACGATCGTGTCGGTGGTGAACCGGGCGTTGACGTCCTTCCATTCGGAGAGTTCGCGGAGTGCGGTGTTGGCACGCGCCCGGATGTGAGACGGGGAGCACAGAAACGGTGTGTGACGCATCAGGCAAGCCGTGTCGAACAAAACTCCTTGACAGACTGCAACTGACACGATTTATGAGCCGCTGAGAAGTACTGTGAAAGGCTGACAGCCATCGTTCTCGGCTCGCAGTCCTTCAGATTGCTAGGGCTTGCGATCCGGGAACCCAGGGTTACGCCGAAGCGGCTTACCCTGGGCTGAGTGCTCCCAGGCTTTCAGCCTGAAATCCGGTAACCTGTGTGCAAACTTTCACCAACAAATGTTACGCTCACCCCCTAACCGGGTGTAGCTAATTTCTCTGGGGTAAATGTTCTGTCTCATGATCCCTTCATCCGCTCCAGTACGTTTGCGGTGATCCGTTGGACCCGTTCGTCGGTGCCCTTGGGTTCGGTGTAGACTTTGGGGCGGACGTAGCCGGGTGGGGTGCTGAGGCCGTCGGCCCACCAGCAGGTAGCGGCATTAAAGACGACGTTGCCCTTCGGGCCGGGGTAGACCGAGGCGGTGTAGTGGCCGTCGTTCGGCTTGCCCGGTGCGGATTGCGTGGGGCCGCCGGCAACAATTTCCAGGCCGGGGATCGGGGCCGGGTCGCCGTGGTACTCCCAGCCGATCATGCCGGGTATGCGGTCGCCTTTTTTCATCCCAGTGCCTTTGTAAACCCAGTGGTCCGGCAGCAGGCAAACCCAGTCCGCGCCGCCGGTGACGGGGCCGGTGCTATGGGCGCCGATCAATTCGTTGGCGTAGGGCCGTTCGTGTTGCAGCGTTTTCATGGATTGAAATTCACGGGTGCCGCCCGGCGGGCCGTACACGCCGACTCGTTCAAAGTGCGTCAAAGATTCGTCAAACACGATCCGACCGCAGACGGCGTTCCCGGAGAAGAACCCGAGTGACACCCCGCTGTCACGCGCCGCCGTCACGTTCTTGAACATCTCGATCGTCCAATACTCGTCGTGCCCGACGCTGAGGAACCCCTTGGCCCGCAGCAACCCCTTCGGGTTCACGTGGGTGTCGCGGTTGCCGATGTAGGTGACATCGTACCCCTTCGATTCCAACCAATAAGCAAACGGAAACTCCCACAGGAAGAACTCCCCGGACCCCGTGCTCAGCGGCGCGTCCATGATTTGGCAATACTTGCCGTAAGGCCGCCGCACGCCCACGTGAACGCCGCCGCCCCAGTACCACTGCTCCTTGCCATCGTCGTACAGCGAAAACTGACTCGGCCAGCGGTTGTACGCTTGCCACGTGTTGTCCGAACATTGAAAGAGGTAGTCCGCCTTGCGGTCGTCATGAACGACGAAGATGACGTAACTCTGCGACCCGTCGCCTTCCGCCGTTAACTTGCCAATGTACACGCCGCTCAGCCAATCCTTCGGGATCACAACCGACGCACACGCTTCCCACTGGCATTCACGTTTGCGTTTCGGGCCAATCGGCGGATCGGTTAACACGCTGCCAGCAAAGGCACCGAGCCGCTGCACCAACCGGCCACCCATGCCGCCGTAATACCCCATGCGGTACAGGTCGATCGTGAACTTCGACGCGGGGTTGGTGTTCACATGAAACGTCAACGCTTCACCTGCCGCGATCGTGGAATGCGAGACGTACCCTTCGATGCCGATTGCCCGATACTTCGTCTTCGGATCGACGGCAGTTTTCGAGAGCATCCAGTCCTTGGTGCCCGGTCTTTTGTTTTCCTCAAGGATGAAGTTCGACGGCTCGGCAGCCAGCACGCTCGACAACCCGAGACTTATCCCCGCCAGAGTGACAAACGATTCCCGGCGGTTTGGGAACTTGTTCGGAAGCGTGGCCATGCAAAATACCTCGGATCGTGGTGGTACGATCATGTCATATCACGGCGTCTGTAGCCAGAGATTTTTGGTATTCCCCACGAATTACGAACCAAAGCCCAAGGCACGATCGTGCCTGGGCTTTCTGGGGTCTCTCTCGTCACAGCCGGGTTGCGTTCCGCCCACACGGACCCGTTGACGTGTTTCGGCCAACCCTGACTTTTCGCTTGATTCTCGCCCGACGCGGCGACATAATGTCCCCACGACCCGTGAACTCGGACCGAGACGCAATGCCCAGGAGCGGGATCGCCCGCTCAGGTTTGCCGAAATCCAACAGATGCAAACTCAGAACCGGAAACAAGTTCAGCGGGACGTTCCCGCCGAGAAGTGTGACCGGAACAAGTTCGGCCCCGGAGG
>JAYSXU010000438.1:0-1430 GCA_043716965.1 Fimbriiglobus sp. | reverse complement strand
GGGCGGCGCGTCATCCCGGACCGGAATGAGCAGCGGAATATCATCGGGACGGTTTGAGTAGTGCCCGCTGGTTTCGAGCGTGGGTGCGCCCAGATCGGAACGTTCGACACGGTCATACGGCTTGTCGTTTGCCAGCAGATCAATCACCGGCACGAAATCGGACACCATGCTGGGAGTGCGTACCGGCGTGCGACTGGGGACCGGCGGCGGAACCGGGGTGGGGGCTTGGGCCGTGAAAATTTCCCGGCACGAGGGGCAGCGCATTGACTTGCCCGCGACATCCGGGTTCAGTTGAAATTGCGATTCGCAATGGGGGCATTCCACAGTAATCGTCACAGGCTATCCCCGAAGCAGAACGGTGAATCCGCGAGACCTGCTCGCATTCTAAAGTCGCAACGCCCGGACTGGAACGCCGTTTGGCCCGACTTCCGCCGGGTTCACCAAAATGCCCCGCCAACATTCCGCCCGGTCAAGCAACTTGCGCAATCGTTGCAAACTCGCGTCGTTGAAGCGGGATCGCTGCACCCAGTGAATGATCGCGCAGACGATGCCGGTTCGATCGAGTTGTTTCACGAGTTGCGATGAGACTTCAACCGGCGGGTTTGCTTCGTGATAGGCGTGTAGCCCGAAGTCGAACCGCGCGTCGTCATCGCCGACCAAGTCACCGAGTAGTCGCGCCAGGTCCACTGCGGGGTTATCAATCTTCATCGCGCCGTAATCGACGATGCCGGTTACGCGGTCGCCGGTGAACAGCACGTGATCGTGCCACACGTCACACAAACACGGGAACACTGGCACCCGTTGCACCGACCACAGTTCGAGTGCGGCGATGGACTGCATGACGAGAGGTGGCAACAGTGCCATAGCCCGTTTCAATTCGGGGTGATCGACGTGCATCGGAAGTTTGGCAAACGATCGGCACACTTCCAACCGTCGTGCCACGGCGGGGATTGGTGTTTTGGCGATGGTCGCGTTGGCCCAGACGCGGTGCAGTTTGGCTAACGCAGTACACGCCGCGCGAAGCTTGGCGTCACTGGGTTGAATCGCAAAGTCCGCGACCCCCGGCATCCACGCGGTGAGGTCATAAAGTTGCTCGGTGTTGACAAAAGTTTGTTGGTCGAGAGTCCGCGTGATCGCCGGGACGAAGTCGAGTTGGCCGTGAACGCGTGCGGCGAACATGGCCCGATGAATCGACCCGAGGCGGTTCGGTTCAAACCCCGTTGGCCACGCTTTCAAGCAGAACAACGCTTCGCCATTCGCTTCCCCACGCCACAAACTCGCCCCACTAAACCCACCCGCCGAACCCAGCGGCACCCATGACAGACGAGCCAGTTCCGCAGGGTAGTGCCGCAATACAGCAGTGATGGAGTGGTTCACGTGGTGTCAGCGATGGATGCAAAAAGATAGCATTCACCACAGAGGGCACGGAG
>JAYSXU010000437.1:0-4250 GCA_043716965.1 Fimbriiglobus sp. | reverse complement strand
AGCCGGCCGATCAACGTGTCCAGCGTATCGGGTGCATCGGCGCCCAAGTGTTGTTGTTGAAGTTCGATGGCACGAAGGTACTGCACCTCCGCTTCTGGGTAACGACCGAGTTTGTTCCACGTTCGGGCGATGGTGCGCCTCGCGCGGGCTTCCGCGACGGGCCGGTTGACGAACGCGGCCTCTAGGTTCGGTTCGGCTTTCGCTATCGCATCCGCAAGCGTGATCGACTTACCGAGGCCTTCGCGTTCTTTCTCAGGGAGAGACGCCGTCAAAATGGAGTCGATCACGAACGTGTTGAAAGCGTTCGAGTCGGCTTCGGCGCCCACCGCGCGGTCGCGGTCCTGTGTGGCTCGGGCTTCGGCGTTTTCAGCATCCGTTTTGGCGACTTCAACTTTCGCTTTTTCGATCCGCAAGTCCTCGAAGCGTTGGTCTGAGAGTTTGCGGGCGGCCACCGCTTCGACCAACCCAACCGTCGCGGCCGTGGTGCCGGTCACCAGTGCGCCCAGCACCATACACCCTGCGATGACCATCGGGCGGTTGCGACGGACGAACTTGCGAAGCCGGTACAGTCGCGTGACCGGACCGGCCAAGATCGGTTCGTTGGCGAGATGGCGGCGGAGGTCTTCCGCAAAGGCCGAGGGGCTTTCGTAACGGCGGGTACGGTCTTTCTCCAGTGCCTTGGTGACGATCCAATCCAACTCGCCGTGGACTTGGCGGATCAGGCGTTCCGGCTCGGTGTCGCGTCGCGCCGCGATGTCGAGTAGGGTCTCGGCGTTCTTCAGGCGGGAACTCGGTGCGGGCGGTTCTTCTTCCCGGATGATGCGCAGGCATTCGAGCATCGACGTTTGCCGCAGTCGTGCCGGTTCAAAAGGCGTGCGTCCGGTGAGGAGTTCGTACAGAATCACGCCCAACGAGTACACGTCGCTGCGGGTATCAATGTCCGCCGAAGACGGGTCGGCCATCTCGGGGGACATGTATTCGCGCGTGCCGATGACGAAGCCGGCTTCGGTGTGGATCGAATGATCCGTGAGCGAACCCCGCAAGGCTTTCGCAATCCCGAAGTCGATGACCTTAGGGCATGGTTTGCCGTCGCGGGTTTCGACGAGGATGTTCGACGGTTTCAAGTCGCGGTGGATAATCCCTTTTTGGTGGGCATGTTGAACGGCAGCGCAAACGGTCTCGAAGAGTTCCAGACGTGCCGCCGTCGAAAGCCGCTGCGTGTCGCAATACTCCGTCAGGGGCCGCCCGATCACCCGTTCCATCACGAAGTACGGTCGATGCTCCTCGGTCACCCCACCATCGAGAATGTGGGCGATGTTCGGATGATCCATCAACGCGAGCGCTTGCCGTTCCGCTTCAAACCGATTGAGGATCGACGCCGAATCCATTCCGGGGCGAATCACCTTGACCGCAACCGAACGGTGAACGGGTTCAAACTGATCGGCGGCGTAGACCGTTCCCATGCCCCCTTCGCCCAGGACGCCCGTGAGACGGTAACGACCAATGCAACGGCCAGCGAAGTCTTCATTTGACGGGGTGAGGTGATGACGGTTCGAGACAACAGTTGACGGCGGCGGAACAAGGGGTTCGAGGAACCCGTCAGCACGATCGTTGGCGCGCAACAGTGATTCGACCCGTTCACGCAGTGTGTCATCGTTCCCACAGACGCTGGCCAAATAGCTTGCCCGCGACTCGAAGGGGAGTTCCACCACCTCCAAGAATAGTTGTTCTTCCCGCATCGAATGGTCCCCCTTTGGATTCATTCCAGGCGAACCGGCGACGTTAGTCGCCTGGGTGGAATCTACCACTGCTTGTGGCAGCCCACCCGGCAGCTAACGCAGCCGGTTCGCCTGGAATGGCACACCTAGCTTCATGCGAAAAGTACGTGTCAATCGTGTCAAGTTTTTTCGGAAATGCGGTCGTACAGCCAAGCACGAGCAAAGACCCACTGGCGGTTGGCGGTCAAACCGAAACTCCCATAACCTCGGCGGTCTGTTCGATGGTCAACCCGGTGAAGTACCGCAGCTTGACCAACTCGGCCTTGTCAGCATCCTTCGCCGCAAGTTCATCAAGCGCGTCGTGGAGGTCGAGTAGCGTGTCGTCCATTTCGGCGGTGGCCACGGGGGTGTCCAGGATGTCATGCCGGACCGCCCCGCCGCCCCGCTTCAAACTCTTTTTACGCCGTGCGTTTTCCACCAGGATTCGCCGCATCGCTTCGGCAGCCGCTGCCAGGAAATGCCGTTTGTTCGCCCATTTTTCCGCGTCATGGGGACCGATCAACCGTTGGTACGCTTCGTGAACGAGGGCGGTGGGATTGAGTGTTTGTCCCGGTTTTTCGCGGGCCATCTGTGCGGCAGCCATCCGGCGCAGTTCGTCGTCAACCGTCGGCAAAAGTTCCGCCGCCGACTTCGATAACTCGGGTGTGATCTCGTCTGCCATGCCGCAATGGTACGCTGCTGCTTTTTCACAGCAAGCGATTTCAGAAACATTCCTGACACGCTTCGGTCCTCGATTTCGCATGAAGGGGTATGCAGGCCAAAGTGGTCCGCTATTTTTCGGAGGAAGCGAGCAATGTGGAATTTGAAAATTAGGCATCGAAAGTACGGTCGGCTGTGCGCAGCCGTGCTGTTGATGGGTGGATTAGGCATTCTGTCCGTACACGTGGACATCAACGCCCAAGACCCGCCGGGAGCGGTTGCGGAGTCGCAATCGTTCACGTACATCGGTGACGTGGACGGCGGTAAAGTTGGCGTCGTGGCCTCGGCAAGCGACTTCGTCGCCTACGTCTGTGGCGGGGATGATTCGTTCAACAAGAAGTGTTCACGCTGGATGAAAGGTAAAGTCACAGCGGGCAAGTTTTCCGGCGCGGCGCCAGACGGATCCAAGATCGAAGCAACCGTGGCTGACGACACCGTCACCGGCACTGTCACGACGAAGGACGGCACGAAGCTAAAGTTCAGCGCACCGAAGGCGAACACCGAAACGACCCTCGCCGGTCTGTACCGTGCGGAAGACAAGAACGAGACCAGCGACATCGTCTCCGGTTGGATCATCGACGAGAAGGAAACAGTCGTCGGCGCCGCCAACGACCGCAAGCAAGGGAAAATTGGTACGCTGCAACAGGGCAAAGGCAACGTCAATGGCATCGGTGCGAAGGTTGCCTCGCAGATAGGTACCCGTGGTCAACCCGTCAACGACCCGAAGAACCTCCCTCAAGGCAAGCAAGATCGACGATTCGGTCCGCCAGTCGATCAGAAGAAACTCGTCGATCAGGCCAAGTTTGACAACAAGGGTAAGCTTGTCGATCAGAAAAAACTCGTCGATCAAAGTAAGTTTGATGACCTGAAAGCCAACGTTTCGGACCAAGGCGGATCGCCACTCGCCGCGTTAGTTATTCAGCAAGTGAAGCGGTTCCAACAAACGGGTGGCAAAGCCGAGTCCGAACTCGAAAGCCGAACGTTCGCCAAACTCAAGACACTCCCCGGTTCATCGCTAACGGATTACCTCAAAAACTGGGAAGCCATCCCCACCGCGATCCGGACTGCCGCAACAGGCGGACAGACCATTGATGTGAGCACGCCCTTGACAAAGGAAAGGGCCGCAGCGACGCTGAAGAAAAAGGGCGGCAAGTTTGTGCAACGGGAGAAGGTTGAGACTCAGCCTAAGACGATCGCCCGCATTCGTGCTCTGGAAATCCATTGCACGAACAAAGCAGATCTGACGGGTACGGACGAAGTGTTCGCCGCGTATGTCGTCACCACGGGCGCGGTGTCGGTGGACAAAACCACGAGCGTCTACACCGGCTTCCGCAAGGGTGACACGCAGCCGTTCCGCGCTGCCGATAACCTCATCTTCCCAAGTGGCGGCGTGAACAGCCCACTGACAGCCGATGCCTTCGTGCAAGCCGCGCTGTTCGATGACGATAGTGCGGACAAACCCCGAACAATCCAATTGGTCACGGCTCTGTTATCCGTGATGGTGGAAATCGCCCAAACAGTGGTCACTGCAATCGGAGGAGAGACTGCCCAAGGGATTGCCGGGGTTGCAAGCGAAATTGTGGACGAGTTAAACAAAGCGATCGAAGCAATTATCGTAGCTTTCCCGGACACGGTGTTCTTGGGTTCCGACTCGATCATCGCCAAGACGAACAAGCAGATCCAGTCCATAACCGGCGCCCAAAAGTCCCAACTCGTATTCCGCCGAATCAACAAAATCCTGGGCACCGTGAAGTCCCAATACGAGATTCGGAA
>JAYSXU010000436.1:0-1433 GCA_043716965.1 Fimbriiglobus sp. | reverse complement strand
GCGGCATCGAAAGTGCTTGAACAATCGGGGTTCGCGTCAATCCTGAATTTGGAATCGTTGCCCTGGCGGGGTACGCCGGCACTCACGCGGACTAGCCGCAAGATCGCCGGGCCGGCGTGGTTCGCGGTCGGGGATTCGGCGGGGTACGTGGAGCCGTTCACCGGCGAAGGAATGGCGTGGGCGTTAACATCGGGCGTCGCCGTCGCACCGTTCGTGGCCCGCAGTGTCAACGGGTGGTCACCACAACTTGCGGCCGAGTGGGAAGCCACGCACGTACGGTTGATTCGGTCCCGTCAAACGGTCTGCCGCGTGGTGGCGCGGGTGTTACGGTCGCCGCTGTTATGTCGGTTAGCTGTGAGAGGATTGGTTCTGGCGCCGATGTTGTCCACACCAATTGTTCACGCCTTGAACCGTCCCGCATCTCGAGCATCATCATGAGCTTCACCTTGTTCGGACTCGGCACCGCAGTCCCCTCTGGGACGCTCACCCAGACCGAAGCCCTGCGCACCGCTCGCGCCCTGGCCGGGCCGACATTGCGTGACGCTTCGTGGCTGCCGACGGTGTACGAACACTCCGAAATTGACACCCGCCATCAGGTGCTGGGGCGGCCGCTGGTGGACGATTTGTTGAAGGGAACCCGCGAATCGAACTCGGTGTTTTTGCCGTCAAGCGAAGCCGATTCCCGTGGACCGACGACCCACGAGCGGATGCAAATTTATGCCAAGGAAGCGCCGCACTTGGCCGTTCGTGCCGCGAAAATCGCCTTGCACGAATCGGGCTTCGACCCGGCCACGGTCACGCAACTGGTCACGGTTTCCTGCACCGGGTTCGTCTCGCCGGGAGTCGATTTCGCCATCATGCAGGCTCTGAAACTGCGGCCCACCGTGCATCGAACCCATGTCGGCTTCATGGGCTGCCACGGCGCGATCAACGGGTTGCGGGTCGCCAATGCCTACGCCCAAGCGGACCCAAGCGCGCGGGTGCTGCTGTGTGCCGTCGAGTTGTGTAGCCTGCATTACTACTACGGCAACGAGCCGGACAAAGTGATCGCCAACGCCCTTTTCGCCGACGGCGCTGCGGCCATGATTGGTCAACAATCCCGTGACCCTGACCGTTGGCAAATCGCCGCAACCGGCTCGTGCCTGATTCCGGACTCCGGCTACGCGATGGGTTGGCAGGTCGGCGACCACGGCTTCGAGATGATTCTCGCTCGGCAAATCCCCGTGTTGATCGCCAAGCACCTGAAACCCTGGCTGACTTCGTGGCTCAGTGACAACGGGCTGACACTGGGCGACGTGGGGAGCTGGGCGGTCCACCCCGGCGGGCCAAAGATTTTGACCGCCGTCCAAGAAGGCTTGAACCTGTCCGCCGCCGCGATGGCCACTTCACGGGCGGTTTACGCGGAGTACGGGAACATGTCGTCGCCCACGGTC
>JAYSXU010000435.1:0-4256 GCA_043716965.1 Fimbriiglobus sp. | reverse complement strand
GCCTCGAAGCTCGACCACGACCTACAAAATATCGCCGCCAATCACGTTGGTTTAGCGGCAACTCCGCGTCACGGTGCCGGCGTGACTTCGACCTGTGTCGGTTTCGGCGGACCCGATTTGCCGGCCTCGCCGATCTCTTTTGAGTACAGCACTAGTGCCGCACCCAGGCCGACTAGTACGATCCCGATTAGTAGGTACACGTTCGGCATTTCAAAGTGGAAGTTCGCCCAGCCGGTTTCCTTGTTGGGATGCCAGACTGTGCTGAGCAGGGTGTTAATCACGGGTGCCAATCCGAAGATCAACGGGGCGATGTAGACACGGTACGACGTGGCGGGTAAGCCCGCATCCGTGGCGGCTTTTACGGCAGAACTCGTGGCGAACACGACGCACATCGCCCCGACCGCCCCCGCGATCCCGGCCAAGCAACTGAACACGACCGCCGAAGACTTAATCGTCGGCTGGTCCTGCGACCCCGAGACGAACAAGATCATCGGGAACAACACGGCCAGGACAAAGTACGCCAACCCGACGCACAAAATCGCTGCCAGCCGGGCATTCGGCTTGCCGCCAAACTCCGCACCACCGAACGCGATGATCGGCACATACGTGCCCCACGCTAGCCCCGCCAGAATCACGTAGCCCCACCACGGAATATTCATGCTCAGTTCCTTTTCAAAGCTCGGGTCACACAAAACTTAGCCATCTTCCTGGCTCCAATCGATCCGCTTTACTGAATCTGCAAGCTAGCGACCCACGCGGTTTCGTGGGCAATTTCTTCTTCGCTGAGGCCGCCTTGGCGGTGGATTTCGGACCGCGCCATGCGACCGCTGGTCATGTCGAGTGCCATCACTTCGATCAACCCGTTCGACGCCACGCCGCACCTCACTTGGACCGGGGAACCTTTCGGCAAGTCCGGGGCCAGGTCGTCGATCCAGCATTCCCCGACCGGGATGCACGCGGCAGCTTGGTGGCCTTCGCCCTGCAAGATGCGAACACGAACGCGCGGTTGGTTTACTTTCGCCGTGTGGTAAACCCGGCTGACGGCGGCAGGCAGTTGGGTGTTTTTCACGATGAGCTTGTTGTTGATGCGTTCCTCACCCTGGCGGATTTCCACGCCGAGGCTGTGGGCGTTCACGCTAATCTCCACAACATCGGCGAGCATCTCGATCGGTACCAGACCCGCTTCCTTCGCCTTTCGTGCGGACAAAATCCCGGCATGAACTGCGGCGCCACGGGCGACCACTTCACTGACTGCCAGGGAGCGATCGGGTTCTTTGCCGGTCAGGTTTCGCAACATCACGCTGCAAGCCGGCATGTGCGTGGAGCCGCCGACCATGAGGATTTTGTCCACCGCGTTCCAACTGAGTTTCGCCTCGTTCAGCACTTCTTGTGTCGTCAACCGGGTCCGCAGCAACAGGTCCGCCGTCAGGCTTTCAAACTCGGTGCGCGTGAGCGGCACTTGCATTTTGTGGCCGCCGTGGGCACACGTCACGCTGGCTTGGTCGATCTTCGAGAGTGTTCGCTTAGCGCGCTCCGCAGAGGCTTGGAGCATCGCCAGTGACTGCGGATCGTTCCGTGGGTCATTGGCATGGTGTTGCAAAAACACGTCCGCCACGTGGTTCACGATCCGGTCGTCCCAATCCTTACCACCTAACCGCACGTCGCCTTCGATCGCCAACATTTGAAACCGCTTTTTGCCAAGCTTCACGAGCGTCACGTCAAAGGTGCCGCCGCCGAGGTCGTACACCAGCACCGTGCGCGGTCCGTCCTGAGGCAATTCGGAACCGGGCGTCACTTGAAACGTGTACGCGAGCGCGGCTGCCGACGGCTCGTCGATAATGTCCAGCACGTCCAACCCGGCGATGCGACCGGCGTCTTGTGTGGCTTTGCGGCGGGTGTCGTCGAAGTACGCGGGGACGGTGATGACCGCTTGTTTGATCGGCCCGAGGACGTGTTCGGAATCCAGCACGAGTTTTCGCAGAATGATCGCCGACAGCGTTTCCGGACGGAACGTTTTCCCCGCCACCGTGCGGCCGTAATCGGGCAACCCCATCCGCCGCTTAATCATCGTCGCTACACGTTCGGGCTGTTCGAGTGCCAAATCCAGCGCCGGTTGCCCGACCACCGCATGGCCGTCGTCCGTGAGGTAAACCGCGCTCGGCGTCAGAATGTCGCCGTCCCGGTTCGGGACCGTGATAGGTCGCCCCCGGTCATCCAGGTGCGAAACCGCACAGTACGTCGTACCCAAATCAATGCCGACGATGGACATGGCGACTCATCAACAACAGGTGAAACGGGTTGTCGAGGAATTGTAGGCTGATGGGGTCGAAACAGAAGAAGTGCAAGTCAAAAGCCCACGAATTATCATTCGTGGGCTTGGCGTGTTCATAGATTCCGAATCGTTACTTGCCCTTCTTCTGAATGACCATCTTCGTCTTGGCGGGCGGGGCGGCTGGGGCCTTGCCGTGCGTGGAGCCGTGCTTGTTCGTCGGGCGAACCATGATGTACGAACCGTTGAAGCCCGGCACGGCACCGCGAACCAAAAGCAAGTTGTTTTCGATGTCGATTCGCACCACCGCGAGGTTGCGGATCGTCACGCGGGTGTTGCCGTATTGGCCGGCTCGTTTGAGGCCCTTTTTCGGACGACCGCTACCCCGGTTACTGGCCAGCGAGGAGGTCGAACCGGCTTGGCGGTGGACTTTCTTCGCACCGTGTGCCGCCGGCAAACCGTGGAAGTTGTGCCGTTTCATAACCCCTTGGTAACCGCGACCTTTCGAGGTGCCGATCACGTCAACGGCTTTGATATCGCTGAACACGTCCGCGACCGCGAGCTTTTGGCCCACGGTGACGGTGGCGGTGTCCACGCGGAATTCCCGGACGTAGCGTTGCGGTTCGCAGTCCGCTTTCGGCAGCAGTTGAACGCCACCCTTCAGGCGAGCGTCTTTTCGCTTCGACGAAAGCTTCGAGGCAACGTGCCCTTGCTCCGCTCGAATGGCGTTTTTCCGGGGTTTGTCGCGGTACCCGAGTTGGATGGCGGAGTAGCCATCCCGCTCGGTGGTGCGAATTTGCAGCACGGGGCACGGCCCGAGTTGCAACACGGTGACGGGTTCAATGGACCCGTCTTTTTCGTTATAAACCTGGGTCATTCCGACTTTGGTACCGAGCAAACCGAGCGGCATAGCAGAACCCCGAAAGCCGTATCACAGCAGAAACTCACGCCACTCGCTTTAACCAAGCGTGGGCGTGCGCAATGTATAATTTTTTACTATATCACCCATTCAAAAGTCGTCCAGTGGGCGCGGCGCGCGAAATGGGAATCGCTTTCAACAGTCTTATGTTGTGAGAAAGTCTTTCCCTCTCCAAGTTCAAGAATTACGGGACTCGGCGAAGCTGAGGTAGCAAAATGATGTCCACGGTTCTCCCACGACTGGCCGTCTTCGTGCTGGCGTTCCTGTCGTTCGCGTGCTTGCTGGGCCAGTTTTACGGCTTGTGGTCGATGCACATCTTCGGCTGTTACGTCCTGCCTCCGTCTACGGCGTTGCTCGTAACGATTGCGTACCGCACGCGGCACCAAGTTCGGGGCGTTCGCAGTCCGTACACATGGATTGTTGAAGGCGCCGCTGGCGGCATCGCGGCGGCGATTGCTTACGACCTTTATCGGCTCATCTTCGTGCTTCAAGGTGCGCCGTTGTTCAAGGTCTTCCCACGGTTCGGTGAATTGCTCCTGGATGCCGATGAGCCACGGTGGTTGGTTCACTTGGTGGGCTGGGCGTACCATTTTTCAAACGGTGCCGCGTTGGGGATCATGTTCCTGGCGATGGTGCCGATTGCTTCCCGGCGATTGCTATTCGGCGGCGCGATCGCGTGGGCGATGGTCGTGGAAGCCACACTGTTGTTGACACCCTACACCAATTTCTTCGGCTTGCCGCTGGACGAGCGGTTCCTGTTTTTAACGATCACCGCGCATCTCGTGTTCGGAATCATTCTCGGTTCGTGGTGTCAATGGCGTATCCGACCGGGAACAATTCACACCTCGTGACGATTTATCGGTAACACTTCGCGTCGCTCATACGAGATGATGTCGGTCGGCGGTCGGTTGTGTTTTACCCGGCGAGAAAGCCGCCGAATGACCCGAACCAGCACGTCATTCGCCCTGTACATCTTTCCGGACCCGACCAGCTTGCCCAGGGACTTGAGTCGATTTCGGACTTTCGGCGTTAGTTTCTTGTGTGCGGGTGGGGGGAACCGTTAAAGTG
>JAYSXU010000434.1:0-4261 GCA_043716965.1 Fimbriiglobus sp. | reverse complement strand
GTAAGCAATGACGATCGTGCTGCCGTCGGCAGAAACCGCTGTGCTTACTACTGAGAGTAGATCAGGTTTTGATGGAATCTGCCAACTAATTGTGCCGTTTTCTAAGTTCCAGCAGGTGACAGATGTACTGTTTTTAATTGTTACTTGACCGACAGCAATGTGGTCACTGTGTGCGTAACTTTCACGCTCGATATAGCTTGCATCGGCATTGGGGAGCCGCTTAAGTTCGTCGCCGGTTATTGGGTGCAACAGACGCAGACCGGCTTTGATAATCTGTTTCTTCTCATTCGCTTCATAGTAAATGTTCCACATCCCCCGGCGGTCTGCGGAAAGATGAAAAACCTGGGTTGCATGAATGTCAAATGTCACGGGGTCTACTGATTCAGGCCGTTTGGGATCAACCCAGTTCTTTCGCGGTCGAAATGAATTTGGTTCCTCACGGACTGGACCCGCTATACTCCCGACGAGACCAATGTTTTTCGACATCCCGTCTAGCTTGAGCTTTGACTCGTAGTATCGAAGCTCGCGGACAGCAGTGGCACCACCGTATTCGATTCGTCGGGTCACAAACGCCGGTTCATTCTGAAACACATCGACTAAATGATGGCGCGGAGATAACGTATGCGAAGTCACCACGTTTTCATCTCGTAGGCGATAGACGTGAACACGTCCGGGATCGTTCTCGTCGGCAAGCTTTCGCTCTTCAACAAACAAGTATGGCGACTTGGCGTCACCACCCCAGATCATTTTTGTCGCTGACCCGTCAAGGTCGTGGTGGCCGATCATTTTCGGTTTCGACCACTCCACCCGCTTAGCAGGTTGCGGCACCTCCTTCGCGTCTTCTTTCTTCACTTCCGCTTTCACAACGGGGGGTGTTTTCTTGACGTCGGCGGAGATGGTGGTGAGGACCACGCCGACCGTTGTCATCGACACGGCGACCGCGACTATCAGCAGCTTTTTCATGGTGAAAAGTCCTTCGTAGGCAAGTTGGGTAATGGCCGCCGAGACCGTGCCGCCGAAGGCGGTGGTCATGGCGGTTTCGATTGTGGCATCGAGCAGTCGTTGGGGGACGCTGGCCCGCACTTGGTCGGTCAGGAATAGCGTGAGGGCGGCCAGTGAGATGCCGCGATTCGTTAGCCGGTCGGCGAGTTTCTTCCGCCCGTTGGCCAGTCGGCTACTCAGCGTGCCTTCGGGAATTCCCAGCCGCGTGGCCGCTTCGGTGCGCGACAGCCCTTGCAAATCGCACAGCACGATCGGCAGCCGGTACCACTCCGGCAGCCGGGCAAGTTCTTCGTCCAGAATCCCCGCCAACTCCGGGAACGGTTCGTGTGGTCGCTCGATTTGCTCCGGCACGTTCGCCATCGTAACCTCACGCCCCCGGTGCCGGGCCGCCAGTCGCCGCGCCTTCCGGGCAATGCGGTAGGCCACGCCGTAGAGCCAGTGGCTGAGCAATTCGGGCTGCCGAACGTCCCCCGCCCGGCGGGCCAGCACCACGAACACCGCCTGAAACGCATCCTCCGCGTCAGCGGACATTCCCACGACCCTGTGGCAAACGCCCAGCACCATCGGCCCATGCCGCCGCACCAATTCCCCGAACGCCCGCTGGTCCCGCTGGGCGTCGAACCGGGCCAGCAAGTCGGCATCGCCCAGTTCGCAAACTGGGTCGTGCGCGCCGATCAAACGCAAAAGCCCGCTCGCCGGTTGGCTAGCCATCGTCACCCCTCATGTATCATCTGCCGCCCAAGTCGGGTGCGCGTCGCGCAAAACCGGAAAGATTCAGAAAGTTTATGGGTACAACTCATTTCCCTGGGCCTTTGAAAAGCGGATTCACCGCAGAGTCACAGAGGGCGCAGAGCAATCCAAAACTAATTCTAATGGATTTCTCTGTGTCCTCTGCGCCTCTGCGGTGAACATTCTTTTTTTGAACCCAGTGAAGTGAGATACACCTTGATCGCAGGCTTTCTGAACCCGTCTTTACCTCGTTTGTTCGGCGCGGTACTCTGCTGGTCGCCCTTTGACCGATTCGCAAGAGGTGACCCGCATGGACGCGGACCGATTGACCACTCGCTCGTCCCAAGCTGTTAGCCTGATTCTGCCGGCATTCAACGAAGATGCGGTGATTGAATCGGCGATTGTCGAAGCCGATCAGGCGTTACGGCAGCAGTTCCGGGACTATGAAATCATCGTGGTGGACGACGGGAGTTCGGACCGGACCGTGGGGCTGGTGCGCGAAATGATCGCGGACCGGCCGAACGTGCGGTTGATTCGCCACAGCGAAAATTACGGGTACGGTGCGGCGCTGCGAACGGGGTTTGAAGCGGCGACGTTCGACCGCATCGCCTTCACGGATGCGGACTGTCAATTTAATTTACTCGAACTCGGCGAGCTGGTCCGGCGGACGTCCCAATCGCCGATCGTGGTCGGGCGGCGTGTCAAGCGAAAAGACCCGTGGCGGCGGCGGTTCTTGTCACGCGGGTACAACTGGCTGGCGCGAAGCTTTCTCGGCACGCGAGTTCGGGATTGCGATTGCGCGCTCAAGGTCTTTCGGCGCGAAGCGTTGACGAATTTGATGCCCGAAAGTCGGGGCTTTTTCGTCAACACGGAGATGCTAACCCGTGCCCGGCAACTGGGCTACCGCGTGGTCGAAGTGCCGGTCACGCACCGGCCCCGGTTGGGCGGTGACAGCAAGGTGTCACTCTGGGAAGTGCCGCGAACGTTTCAAACGCTGATCGGCTTCTGGTGGACCCACGTGTTGTTCGGGCCGAAGGTCGTTCCGATCGTAGCGGAACCGGAAGTCTTCAGCGCGCGGATCGCCGTCAACTCCCGGCTGGGGGCCGAAGTTGCGATGCCAGATTTAGACCATCAGCCTTCGTCGTGATTTCGCCGTTGAGTTGGGCGTCCCGAACGGCATCGAGAATCCGCTTAAATTGCGGCCCCGGCTTCATGCCAACGGCTTGCAAGTCGTCCCCCGTGATGAGCGGCGTCGGGTTCAGTTGGTCGGGCGGGGTGTTCCGTAATAGTGCTTCACAAAAATCGATCCCTGCCAGACTTCGCCCCGTCGCCAACGCATCCGCTCGGCACAACGCCAACAGTTCGCCGATGCCGGGGTGAACGAGAATGGGTTGCAATTGGCTCATCCGCAGTGTCGGCGAATCTTGAAGAGATCGGCACTTGTCGATGAGCCACACGAGTCGATCCGCTTCCTGGTTCGATAACCGCAGCCGCTTCGCAATCGCCGATGTTTCGCGGCTATTCACGTCGTGCAATATCACCGCAAACGCCAGTTCAA
The DNA here is from genome assembly GCA_043716965.1 of Fimbriiglobus sp. Lineage (GTDB taxonomy): Bacteria > Planctomycetota > Planctomycetia > Gemmatales > Gemmataceae > Fimbriiglobus. The sequence goes on along the minus strand of JAYSXU010000434.1, from coordinate 972 downwards.
ACGTGATCGGTTGCGGCGTCGGCCACGTGGGACCGGCAAGGACTTCGAGTCGCGCTTGAATCAACTCCGTGGCGTGTTCAAGCTCCGGCAAAATCGCCTGCAATAGGTGCATCTCACCCAACAGTTGGAAGCCGCGTGCCCGGTGGCGATTGGTGAGAATCTTCCGCAATTCCTCCGCAATTCGCTCCGCACTCACGACGCGAATTTCGTCCGCCATTTGCCTTGCCAACTCCATCGTGGCCGGGTCGAACGTCAGTTCAAATCGAGCAGCCATCCGCACGGCACGGAGGATGCGAAGCTTGTCTTCGGCGAACCGCTCCGCCGCGTTGCCGATCGCCCGCAGCACCCGCAATTTCAAATCCGCCTGTCCGCCGACGTAGTCAATCACGTGCTTCGTGACGGGGTTGTAGAACATGCCGTTGATCGTGAAGTCTCGCCGCTGGGCATCCTCCTCGGGCGACGAAAACGTAACCGCATCCGGACGGCGGCCATCAGAATACGTGCCATCGCTGCGGAACGTTGCCACTTGCACCTTGAGCCATTCGCCATCCACCCCACGCGGCCCGAGAACTTCGACGACGCCGAAGCTTGCCCCATAGGAATGACAACGCCGAAACAGTTCCTTCACCCGCTCCGGTCGGGCATCGGTCGCCACGTCGTAATCCGCGGGCGTGATCCCCAGCAACTCGTCCCGCACGCACCCCCCCGCCCACAGTGCCTGATGCCCGGCACGCTGGAGACGGTCAACGACATCGGTAGCAAATTCGCGTTCGGTCATGGGATGGCCTACCCTACTATGTACGGTAGGTTAGTATACTTGGTCGATGAGTGTTGAATTGCGATGTTCGATGGTGTACGAAGGCGCTGTAATTCATAGGAGTTACGCAGTCGCGGTGTTTGGCGTGCGGTAGATTGGGGTCGTTCGATACGCGCGGATGGCATCCTGGACGATCTGCCACTTTGCGGTCAACC
>JAYSXU010000433.1:0-4265 GCA_043716965.1 Fimbriiglobus sp. | reverse complement strand
ACCGATTGCACTTTCAAAACGCCCGCGAAACGGAACAGCTTCCGAAGGCGGCGGTGCCACTCGATCCGGCGCGATTGCTGGAAGAAATGCACCTGTTGACGCCAGACCGCCAACACGCTTACCCTGGGTTTCAAGCCTTCCGCTGGATGGCGTGGCGGCTGCCGCTCACGATGCTCTTCGCCCCGCTGATGTACCTGCCCGGCGTGTTGTGGCTGGGCAACAAAATGTACCTCTGGGTCGCCCGCAACCGAATGAACTTGATCCCGTGCGTCGAAGGCGTCTGTTCCCTGGCCGACCGCAAGAAGAAGTGACTGTGGTGACGGTGACCTGGGGTGTTGCTGCGCTCAACCCCAGACTAATCGCTGTGATCCCTCCGGGATAAAAACCGATCCGGAACACCATTTCGGAACATAAACGTCATTTGGAGCATCCCGATAGGGATGTCAGCCATTAGCCTGGGGTTGAGCGCAGCGACACCCCAGGTCTTGGATTGAGCGTAGCGACGCCCCAGGTCACCCGTCACCGCAGAATCCAGTATTACGAGTTCCCCTTTCTTCAATTCACTTTGCAATGTAAAGTAATTCCCACCCGAACCCGTGACTTCGGCGGGTTCGCCTACTATAAATGGTCATTCCCACGTCTGGCTTCAGGACTCGGTGAGTGAAAGGCGATTCGTTGACTGGTTCAATCTGGGAGCATTTGAAACCCCGACAGCACGCGATTGAAGCGGCGCTCGGCAACACCCTGCGCCGACTTTGTGTTGACACGCCGACCGTGCTGGCGGACGCGATGGGCTACAGTCTGCTGGCACCGGGAAAGCGGTTGCGGCCGTTGCTGGTGGTACTGGCGTGTGAGGCGGCGGGCGGTTCGCAGGGTCAGGCAATGCCGGCGGCGTGTGCGGTAGAAATGGTGCATACGTACTCGCTGATTCACGACGACCTGCCGGCGATGGACGACGACGACTTGCGGCGCGGGTTGCCGACCTGCCATATGAAATACGGCGAGGCGCTAGCGATCCTTGCGGGCGATGCCCTACTGACGATGGCGTTTGAAGTGCTGGGACAAGGTTACGCGCCGAAAACCGTCGCGGTTGGGTGTGTAGAGTTGGCACGCGGTGCGGGGGCCAACGGGATGGTCGGCGGGCAGGTGCTAGACCTGGAAGCCGAAGAGCGCTTTACTGCTCCCGGCGAACCGGCGACGTTAGTCGCCGGTTGTGCGGCACCCGCCCAAGGATCGGCCCGCCTCGAAGACATTCATCGCCGCAAGACGGGCGCCTTGTTCCGGGCCGCACTTCGGCTCGGCGTGTTCGCCGCCCAGGCCGAAACCGACGATGGCGTGAGCACGAAAACACTGGCCGCGATCGACCGTTACGCCGCCGCCTTCGGGCTAGCCTTTCAAGTCACCGACGATTTATTGGACGTGGAAAGTTCCGCCGAGCAGACCGGAAAACGGGTCGGCAAAGACGCCGCTCGCGGTAAGCTAACGTACCCCGGATTGCTGGGGGTCGAGGCGAGCCGACGCAAAGCGCAAGAGTTGGGGCAAGACGCCGTGACGGCAGCCGGGCAACTCGGACCCAGCGGCCACCCGCTCGCCGAACTGGCCCGGTACGTTGTGCAGAGGGATCGCTAAATGTTCGAGGTGCAACCGTGCTAGAATTGCTACCCAAGATTCAGTCGCCGCTGGACCTTCACAGGTTGTCGGACGACCAACTGCTGCAAGTCTCGAAGGAAATTCGGGACGAGTTAATGCGGGTGTTGAGCATCCGTCAGGCGCACTTCGCCAGTAACCTCGGCGTGGTCGAACTGTGCCTCGCGTTGCACCTGACTTACGACTTTCGCACCGACCGCTTGATCTGGGACACCGGCCACCAGATTTACCCGCACAAGCTCATCACCGGGCGGTACAAGACGTTCGACACGATCCGCACCAAGGGCGGGTTGATGGGGTTCCCGAACCCGAAAGAAAGTGAATACGACCTGTTCATGACCGGGCACGCCGGCGCCAGCGTGTCTACTGTCGCCGGGTTGAAAGCAGGCGACGACCTGCTGGGGCACAAAGACCGCCACGCGGTCGCCGTCATCGGCGACGGGGCGTTCCCGTCAGGCATCGTGTTTGAAGCGTTCAACAACATCGCCGGGTTGGACCAGAACGTTCTCGTGATCTTGAACGACAACAAAATGTCGATCTGCCCGCGCACCGGGGGCTTCGCCAAGACGCTCGACCAGTGCCGGATGACGGGCTTCTACCAGGGCGGCAAGAAGACGTTGAACCAGATCCTCGACCAGATTCCGCTAATAGGGGGTATGGCGAAATCCTCCCTCGAAGCCCTCCGCGACGGGCTGAAGGCGGCGTTCAAGGAAGGCATGCTGTTCGAGCAAATGGGCTTCCGCTACTTCGGCCCCGTTGACGGCCACGACCTGCACGGCTTGCGGAAAATCTTGAAGGATTTGAAAGGGCAAACCGGCCCGATCCTGCTGCACGTCTTCACGGACAAGGGGCACGGCGTGCCGCAGGCGGTGGAAGACCCGGTCACGTTCCACTCGCCGCCGGTGTTTGAAAAGATCGGCCCCAAGCGCGAAATCATCAGCCTGCGCAAGGGCGGTTCCAAGGCGTACACGGACGCGATGTCGGCGGCCATCCACAAGGTGCTGGGCGAGGACAAAACCGCCGTGGTCCTGACCGCCGCAATGTGCCAAGGGAACAAGCTCGAAAAAATTCGCACCGACTACCCGACGCAGTTCTTCGACACCGGCATTTGCGAGAGCCACGCCGTGGCGTTCGCGGCGGGCATGGCGAAGGCCGGCGCGAAGCCGATCGTCAACATTTACAGCACGTTCTTGCAACGCAGCTTCGACCAAATATTCCAGGAAGTGGCGCTGCAAAACCTGCCGGTCGTGTTCACGCTGGATCGTGCCGGGTTAGCCGGTCCGGACGGACCCACGCACCACGGTTGTTTCGACATCCCGTACCTACGGATGTTCCCGAACATGACCTGCCTTGCACCCGGCGACGAAAGCGACGTGGAACCGATGTTGCGGTTCGCGCTCAAACAGAAAGGCCCGACGACGATCCGCTACCCCAAAGCCAACCTCGAAAAGCTCGCCCGCAACGGCCCGCCCGCCCCGATCGAACAGGGCAAAGCCGAAGTTATCGAGTGGGGCGAGGACGGCTGCTTCATCTCGTTCGGCGCCTTCGCCCCGGCGTGCCAGATGGCGATTAAGCGGCTGCGCGACGAGGGCATTCACTTCGGCCTCATCAACGCCCGGTTCGTGAAACCGCTCGACACCGAAACCATCTTCAAGGCGATCGAAAACCTGCCGCTCGTGGTCACGGTCGAAGAAGGCACCCTCGAAGGCGGCTTCGGCAGCGCTGTTCTGGAAGCGGCCAATGCCGCCGGTTTGGACACACGGAACGTCGTGCGCAAAGGCATCCCCGACAAGTTCATCGAACACGCCGAACGCGCCGAACTGCTCGAAGACTTGGGGTTAGATGTGCAAGGTCTCGTCGAAGCCGCCCGGAAATCCCGCGCCCTGATCGCCGACAACGTCGGCGTGGGGTGAACCGACAAGTTGGTCACGAGGTAGTAATCGGCGAGGCCCCAATGGACTTGGGGTCGAGTACGGTAAGACTAGGGAACCGTGCGAAATCACCGACGTTGAAAGTCAGCAAGTGGGTTATTCCGTGCGTCCGCATGGCGGCGACGATGCGGGCGTCGTGGGCGATCTTGCCATGACAGGAGTAGGTGTTCACTAGGAACCGCCACTCGGCCAAGAGCGTACTTTGTTCATCAAGTGGCGGGAAAGCAGCATAGAGTCGAGTTAGTTCGCGTTCGCAGTCGGGGACCGATAGTCCAAGCCCGTTTCTTGTACGAGGTCGAGTTGCGACGACCCAGAATTCATAGATGGCTTGCGGAACGACACGTAGGGTTTCACCTTGTAAATGAAGTGCTGTGACTGCCATTTTCGTCACGACATGAAGTGGATCACTCGGGTCTGAAAGCCGCAGCAAGATATTGGCATCAAGGACAACAATCATTCGCCACACCCTTCGTACATCGCCTCACGGCTAGCATCGAGTACGAAACCGGGCGGGTACAGGGCTGCACGAGCTTCTACTTCGGCCATCCAATTGTTGAAGGCCGTTAACCACGCATCGGGCGTTTGACCGCCCACTTGGGTGGGCTGGTGATTGTTGACCGGCGGTTCAAGGCCAAGTTGTTCGAGCGCGGGTAGGGCGAGCGCTTCGACGGTAGTGCCATCGACGGC
>JAYSXU010000432.1:0-4267 GCA_043716965.1 Fimbriiglobus sp. | reverse complement strand
TGCTGAGGGATTGTTCAAGGCTTTGTTCGTCGCCGATGTCCGCAAACACCTGCCGAAAAATTGGGACGATGCTCCCCTCGGCTGCCGGGATGTGCATTCCGCATTGGGCCATCAAGCAGAGCAAGCCAGTCGTCTTTAGCGTGACCGTTTTTCCGCCCGTGTTCGGCCCGGTTATAATCAGCAAGTTGAACCCGACACCAAGCCGCATCTCGATCGGTACCACTTTTCGGGATGTTGATTTCTCGGCGGTTCCAAACTCAACAAGTTTCGGTTCGGTATTTCGGAAAAGTGATTCAAGAAGGGGATGACGGGCGACTCGGAGCCAGAGACGCCCTTCGGTGTTCAGGCTGGGGGCGTACATGTTGAAATCGCGGCTGTACTTCGCTTTCGCGGTAATGAGATCGAGCTTGGCAATGATGTCGAGCGAGTAGGCGAGTGGCTTGGCGACGCGACCGACTTCTTGGCTGAGCCGTCGCAGTATCCGTTTTACTTCGCGGTCTTCATCCGCCTTCAGCGTGACCCGTTGCGCACTGAGGTTGGCAATACTGGCCGGTTCAATGAACACCGTTTCGCCGGTTGAACTGACCCGATGCACGATGCCGGGGATTTTGTGCCGATAGTTCACCGACACCGGCAAAACATAGTGGTCCCCGTTCACGGTTGCGTTCGGATAACTCAGGCATTTGCGTAGCTCGGGATCGCGGAGCAACCGCTTCACTTCGGATTTGACCTTCTCTTCGAGTTCGTACAGCTTTTGCCGCACGACCGACAGTTCGCGGCTGGCCATGTCCAGAACGTGGCCACGCCCGTCGATACACCCACTGATCGTTTTGGACACCACGCCCAGGTCTTCGACGCCGTTCAGCAAGTCAATCAATCGGTGCAGTCGTTCATCCAGGCGCATCCGATACCGATAAATAGCACCAGTACAATTGAGGGTCTCGGCGACTTCGATGAGTTGGTCCGCACTTAGCATCGTGCCAATTGCCGCACGGCGCACCAACAACCGCACGTCGTGCAACCCGCCAAACGGCGGCGGTTGATTTTGGCCCAGTGCGGTGACCATTTCTGTGACGAGTTCTTGCTGCAAGCGGATTTTTTCGAGATCGGTACTGGGTTCGACTTGGCTAGCCAGTTCGCGGCCCAACGACGATGCGGCATACCCGGCGAGAATGTCGCGGACTTTGTCGAATTCCAAAAGCCCGAACGTGTGGGCGTCCATCATCAGTGGTGGCTCGGTGGCGAACATGGTGGCAAGACAAGCGACTTCGACTGCGGGTTCACCCGGCTTCGTCGGAAACGCATCGCTATTGTAAGTCTGTCGAGAATAGTAAAGAAAGTTGAAGCGCCAATCTGCCTTTCCCGTTGTGTGTCACTGCGCTCAACCCCAAGCAAAATGCTGGCATCCCTTCAGGATGCGTTGATCCGGGAGGGTGCTGAGACCTGGGGGGTGTCGCTGCGCTCAACCCCAGGCTAATGGCTAGCATCCCTACCGGGATGTCCCAGGTTGTTCCTATCCCGACGCGATGTTCCAAATTGGTTTATATCCCGTAGGGATTCCAGCGATTAGCCTGGGGTTGAGCGTAGCGACACCCCAGGTAAACTTCATCCCATCGCCTCGACCCCGGTAGGGGTCGCAGTAGGCTCCCGATCACTTCTTTTCGGGCGTCCAAACTTCCAGGAAGTGTTCGCTATCCTTGGCGGCTTCAAATTTCGTGGGGCGGGGTTTGTCGATTGGTCCGTAGCAGAGTTTCAGGTTCTTATCGGTGACTTCGTAAACGCCGTGGCGTCGTTCGCCTTTCTTTTGGCCGTCTTTGACGTTCAGTTCAAACGTCTTCGTCGTCGGGTCGAGCTTCAGGTCGGCGGTGAATAGCCGGTAATGCTCGTCCTTGGCGGCGTCGCTCAGGCAGTACATCCGGTATTCGGCGTCTTTCACGACGAGGGTCAACAACCCGCGTTGTTTGGCGTCTGGTATTTGCTCTTTGCCGTCGTACTGAATCGACTCCGCTTTCCAAAACCCTTGGAGTTTCTTTAAGCCTTCGGGTATGGGAGATTGTGCTGTAGCCGTGCTGGCCAACACGATGACCAACCCTAGGAATGCCAATGATCGCATCGAAAACCCTCGGCGTGATAGTTTGCAATTGTGGTGCGGTATATGGCGTAGCCACGTCCGAGCGTCAATTGCATTTCGACCGCGTGACAAGTCTTCTATAACGGCATCATGCGAAACACTCGGGACGTGCTGATTATCGGCGGCGGCATTATTGGGCTGACGACAGCCTATGTTTTGGCCAAGGCCGGCCTGCGTGTTGAAGTCGTCGATCAAGGGGAATTGGGCAAAGAAGCTTCCTGGGCCGGTGCGGGGATTATTCCTCCGGGCAATCCGGCGTTTGCGAGTTCACCCATCGACCACTTGCGAAGTTGTAGCACGTCCCAATTCCCACGCTTCTCCGCAGACTTGGCGAGCGAAACGGGGATCAACAATGGGTTTTTCCATTGCGGTGGGATCGAATGCTTGAGTGACAATGAACTAGATGCCGTTGAACTTTGGCGACAGGAACGCATTCACGTCGAAGAGTGGAGTCCAGCACAACTTCAGAAATCGGAACCGTGCATTGTCGCCCCGGCTGATCGACATACTTTTTGCTTGCCCGAGTTTGGGCAGGTCCGCAACCCCTGGCATTTGGCGGCGTTGATTGCGGCCTGCGAAAAATGGGGGGTGACACTGGCACCCAATTCGCCAGCCGCGCGTTGGGTTTTCGCGCAATCCGAAGTAACCGGCGTGCAAATGGCAACCGGCGAAATCAAGCAGGCTGCCAAGTATCTCGTGGCATCTGGGGCGTGGGCGGAGTCGTGGCTGGAACCGCTGGGCGTGCGACCCGGCGTCCATCCCGTGCGTGGGCAAATCGTGCTATTTCGCCCTGAAAAGCCGCTGTTTTCGCACATCGTCATGGTGGGCAAACGATACCTGGTTCCCCGACCCGATGGCCGCGTGTTGGTGGGTTCCACGGAAGAACCCGAAGCCGGGTTCACGAAGGCCAACACCGAAGCCGGCGTTGCGGAGTTGATTGAGTTCGCCGACGCATTGGTGCCGAAGTTAAAAGACGCCGCGATCGAAAAAACGTGGTCCGGACTGCGGCCCGGTTCACCGGACGGTATGCCGTTCATCGGGCCGGTGCCGCAACACCCGAACGTGTTTGCTGCGGTGGGGCACTTCCGGGCGGGTGTTCAACTCTCTGTCGGGACGGCGCAAATCCTTCACTGCATCCTCACCAATCAGCCATCGCCGATTCCAATTGAAGCGTTTCGCGTCGATCGCACGCCGGACTTAACGGCTCGTCCCGCATTTCGTTCGTGACGGTTTCAGTTTCTCCTTGGTCCATTCACCGTCCATTTTCGATAATGTCCGCATGGACGCACAAGACCACCGCGCGAAAGTTCGGCAACTCGCCGACGATTTGAGTTGGCTGGAAGAGCATTGCCGCAAGCAACCGGACCTCGCCACGCACACGGCACACCTCCGAATGGCGGCGGCGTTGACGCGCAACGTCGTCGGCCCCTCCGTCGAAGCCCAGCCCGCGAAACCGTTGTTCCTCGCCGTCGTCGGCGGGGCCGGTGCGGGGAAAAGCACGGTCGTGAACTTCCTGGCCGGTGCAGTCGTTGCGGAAGCGAACCCACAAGCCGGTTACACCCGACACCCGACCGCGTGCCTTCCCGCCGCGCTCGGGGTTCAGTGGCCGACGTACCTCGGCTTTCTCGGACCGCTCACGAGATTGACCGAAAACAAGCCGGCCAACTTGGACGAAGACGTTTACCAAGTGAAACGAATCCCGGCCCCACTGAACGGCATGGACCCGTTGGCGGACTTTGTGCTGTGGGATTGCCCGGATATGACGACGTGGGCATCAAGTGGCTACGTGTCACGGCTGATGGAAGTCGTGGGCCTCGCGGATGTAATTGTTTACGTGGCGTCCGATGAGCGGTACAACGACGAAATCCCGACCCAATTTTTGCACCACGTCATTCGCGCCGGCAAAGCGGTGATCGTGTGTCTGACCAAGATGCGCGATACGGAAATCGAACCGATGACCGAGCACTTCCGCAAAGAAGTGCTTGGCAAACTCCCGAAAATCCCCGGCGCGGAACGCACCCCGATTCCGTGCGTGTGCATTCCCCAACTCCCCCCCGAAGTGCGATCCGACCCGGCCGGGCGTGGCGCAAAGTACCGGGTGCAGTTGCTGAACGAGTTACTCGTTCTGTGCCCGAC
>JAYSXU010000431.1:0-4276 GCA_043716965.1 Fimbriiglobus sp. | reverse complement strand
GTCATCACAGGTGCGAAACGTGGTCGTACCATCGGCTTCCCGACCGCCAACTTGGCGCACATCGAAACCTTGCTCCCCAAAGATGGCGTGTACGCGGTGCGAGTTTTGTTTAATGGGAAGCAGTACACTGCCGCCGCGAACATCGGCCCGAACCCGACCTTCGGGGAGAGTGCGCAAAAAGTTGAGATCCACGTCATCGGCTTCACCGGCGATTTGTACGACACGACGATGACCGTAGACTTCATGGCAAGGTTGCGGGACACCCGACCGTTTGCCAACGTCGGGGAACTGGTCGAGCAGTTGAAGCAAGATGTGGCCCGCGCGAAGAGTATGTTAAGTCATTAAGCCCCCCGAACGCCCACGAACGATCGTTCGTGAGCTTTGGACAAACAGATTATGACCACCCTCAAAGACCGCGTTTCGGACGCACTCAAAACCCACATCGCCCCCGCACTGCAACTCGACGGCAGCGGCATCGAGGTGGTCGAAGTCGCCGACGGCATTGCCTCGGTGCGGTTGAGTGGGGTCTGCTCCGGGTGCCCGGCCACGATCATGACGATCATCACGCAACTGGAACAAGAACTGAAGCGCCACGTGCCCGAAATCGAATTCCTGGAAGCCGTGCCCTAACCCCAAAGGTGTCCCATGCAGCTCGGGTTTGTCTCCGCGATCTTGGGTGAATTATCGCTCGAAGAAGTGTTGCACTTCGCCGCCGAGGAGGGGTTCGCGTGCGTCGAAGTCATGTGCTGGCCGCCGGGCAAGGCGGACCGCCGCTACGCCGGGGTGACCCACCTGGATGTGTCGAACTTCACCGCCACGAACGCAGCCCGTGTGAACGATTTATTGCGCATTCATGGCGTCGAAATCTCCGGGCTGGGCTACTATCCCAACCCACTCGACCCGGATCCGACGCACCGCAATCTCGTGGTCGAGCATCTCAAAAAAATCATCCACGCGGCGCCGATGATCGGCGTGGGCATCGTCAACACCTTCATCGGCCGCGATCCGAAATTGACCGTCGATGCGAACCTGGAACTCGTCCGTGAAGTCTGGACGCCGATCATGCGCGAAGCGGAACGCGCCAACGTCCGCATCGGGATTGAGCATTGCCCGATGCTGTTTAGCGACGATGAATGGCCGGGCGGCAAGAACGTCGCCATCTGTCCGGACATCTGGCGGAAGCTGTTCACGATGTTCCCCGGCGGTCGGCTCGGGTTGAACTTCGACCCCTCCCACTTGGTGTGGCAATTCATTGACACCGCAAGGGCGTTGCGTGAATTTGGGCCGAACCTGATCCACGTTCACGCCAAGGACGAACGCATCGACCACGATCGACTGCACGAAGTCGGCATCATGGGCCTGGGCTGGCACAAGCCAAAACTGCCCGGCCTTGGCGACGTGAAGTGGGGCGAGTTCTTCGCCGCCCTGACCGACACCGGGTACGACGGCCCGGTCTGCATCGAAGTCGAAGACCGCGCCTACGAACGCAACCTCGACGACCGCAAACGGGCACTGCGGCAAAGCCGCAAGTTCCTCGAACAATACTTCGGGTGATCAGGATTCCACCACGAATCGAACGAATCAGACAAATCAGAATTGATGAGTCAAACGTTTTAGACTGTTCTAGTTCTTGATTTTATTCGTCCGATTCGTGTGATTCGTGGTGGTTAAGTCGTCTTCCACGCTGCCGCGTCTTCGCCGTCGAGCCGTAGTGTCAGGCATTTCGCACTACCGCCCGCTTTCAGGAACTCGTCGAGTTCGACTGAGATCGAGCGGTAGCCGTGTTTCGCCAAATCGTTCGCCAACTCGGGGCACTGGCTGTTGTGGATGACGGTTTTCCCCACGACAACCGCGTTACAACCGAAGCGGTGGGCTTCGGGTTCGACGACCGGGATCAGTTTTGCGACATGGGTTTGCAACACGCGCTTGCCGTAGGTGTCGAACGCATCCGGGAAGTAGAGTGCTTCGCCCGGCGCGATCGGACAGAAGCAGGTGTCGAGATGGTAGAAGCGCGGGTTGACCAGTTCCAACGGCAGGCACCGCACGCCGAACTTGGCCGCGACCCACTGGTGGGCGGACGCATCCGACCGGGTGCGGTAACCGGCAAAAAGCGTGTCGCCACAAAAGAGCGCATCCCCGGCGCCTTCGTGAAAGGTGTTCTCCGGCAAGTGCTCCACCGTGAAGCCGTGTGCGGTGAACCACTCATCGAAAAAGGGTGATTCTTTGGCCCGAACGTCGTGCTTGAACCGCGAACTCAGGAACGTGTTGTGAAACACCAATCCGGCGTTGGCGGTGAACACCAAGTCCGGCAACCCCGGTTGCGGCGTCATCACTTCGACCTGCACGCCGAGTGACACCAGGGTGTCACGCAACGTCAACCACTGCTTGTGCGCCAGCGCCCGCACCGCCCCCAACGACCGATTCATCCACGGGTTGATCTCGTACTCGATGCTGTAGTGGGCCGGCGGGCACATCAAAATACGCGGAACGGCAGTCATGGTAAAATCCGAGAGAGTAGCCGCAACGAACATCTGCTTTCATTCTATCCAGGCAGAATAGTGAACTGCGAGTGCCAGATTTTGTAGGGTGATTCGATGCGTGTGATCCAACTCGACCCGGACCGGGACAGTGCCACCGACCTCGTGCGCAAGCTGCAATACCGCCCGGACGGGTTAATGCTCGCAGCAGTCGTGGGGGAACGCGACAACGTGCGGGAGTTGTGCCGGTACGACATGGCGCAGGACAAGCCGCTCGCGGAAATCAGCAGTGCCGTTGAAGACGGTCTGATGTCCGAACGGCTAGAAAATGGCGCCGACCCGGTTCTTTGCCGCGATTTAGAACTCGCTGCCGAGGTGTTAGTGGATTATTCCGGGAACTTGGGAATCAGGTTGATCGACACGTGGTCACAAACCCTGGACGAAGTCTGGGTCCGTGGGCCTGATGAGGCTTTGCACATCGTGTCACTTTGCTTTTCCACCGACACGAGCATTCTTTACATCGGGAATGATTCATTCGAGCGGACTCATATCCCGAATGTATCCTGTTTCAACGTGGACGACCTTTTTGAAGGCAAAGATCCATCGGATGCGGAACTGGAAACAATTCATTTTGATACCCAGTGCCGGTCAACGGTTCTTGTGACTGATCCCGACGATAACTGGTTGGCTGTTGGTACCGATCGGCGACAACTCTTTCTTGTTGACGTTGCACGTCAGAAACCAACGCACACCTTGCAACATCCCAAAGGAACTGGCAATTCCGTTCAGCAGCTTCGATTCTCCCCCGATTCGCGTAGCCTACTCTCGCTGATCGGTGGCAATGTCGCGTTGTGGGATGTGCGCACTGCTAACCTGTTGCGGTGGCATGAACCTGGCACCATCACGGATGTGGCGTTCAGTGCGGACGGGAAGCGGATCGGCATGGTTCAGCGGGATGGTGATGTCGTGATTCACCTGACGGACACGTTCGCCGAAGTCGCCCGCTATAACTGGAACGTGGGGCCGTTGCACGGGATCGCGTTCGCGCCGGACGGCTTGACGGCTGCCGTGGGCGCGACGCGCGGGCAAGTCGTGATTTGGGATCTCGATCCGTAGGGTGATGCGATGCAGACGTGGCAAGCCCACAAAGATGCGGTGCGCGGATTGGCGTTCAGTCCGGACGGCCAACGCTTGGCGTCGTTTTGCGAGACCGAAGGCCACGTCCGATTCTGGGATCCGCTGACCGGCGCAGCGCTGGGCACCATCGGGTTGAAGATGCGCGAGAAGCCGGAATTCTGGTCGCCGACGTGTATCGCATTTAGTCCGTGTGGGCGCTGGTTTGCAGTATTTCACACGCGAAACGGCAACATCCTTCGCATCTGGGATCTTGAAAAGACGCCGGCCAAGTGCGTCTCCGAATTCAACTTTAGTTCTGTCATCGCTGGATTGACGTTCACCGGACACCTGCCACCCAAACTTTATGCCGCCGATTTTGCCCGCTTGATTTTCATCGACGATCCACTTGATCGACTCAGGTCGTACACGATGCTCCGACGGGGGCCGGATCGCAAAACGCCGAAGGCGTCGCGGGTTGTTGTTTCACCGGATGGGTTGTGGGTGGCGTCGAACGGCCGCCCGAAATCGGTCGTGTGGGAGACCACGGAGTTAAAGCCGAAGTACGTCCGCGAACATCCGCGGTCGCCGAACAATGGGCCGATTGCGTTCAACCCGACGAGCGATTTGCTGGCCGTCGGGCACGGCACGAAAGTCGATTTGTGGAAGTTCGCTGAGAAGGATTC
>JAYSXU010000044.1:0-6385 GCA_043716965.1 Fimbriiglobus sp. | reverse complement strand
AACTCTCGTTCGTCAACAAGTCGAGATGCTCCGGGCCGAGATTAAGGACGATGTCCGGCGAACCGCCAACGCCGCCGCTTACATGGGCTTTGGTGCTGCCCTGACAGCCCTTGGCGGGTTCTTTTTGCTCATGAGCTTGGTTCCCCTGTTGGGGTGGTTGTTCCCGACATTACCTGTCTGGGCGTGTTGGGCCATCGTTGGCTTGACGTTCCTCGCGGTCGGTGGAATCTCGCTTTACTTGGGTAAGCGGGCGTTCGAGAAATTTAACCCACTCCCCGTCAAATCCTTCAACGCCCTTCAGGAGAATCTCTCGTGGAAGACGAATCACCAGAACTAATCGAACAGCGGATGCAGGAAACGCGACAATCCTTGACCGACAAAGTCTCGGCTTTGGAAGAGCAAGTTGTCGGGACGATTCAATCCGCCACGACGGTCGTTCAAGACACGGTTGAAACTGTGAAGGCGGCCATGCATGACACGGTCAACACCGTCAAAGACACGGTCACCGAGTCCGTGACTTCCGTGACGGATTCCGTGAAGCAAACCTTGGACGTGACGGCACAAGTCCGGGAAAATCCGCTCGTGGCAGTGGGCAGCGCGTTGGCCGTCGGCTTTGTCGCCGGACTTCTGTTCTTCCGCTCCCGCCAGGCTACCGCAGCACCAGGGTCTGCTCCTTATGAACCGGCTTACCAGCCTGTGCGGGCTGCCGAACCGGCCCGATCATCCGGGCCGAGTGTTTGGGATGCGATGTTGACGCGGGTGGGTCAAGAGTTGCTCAAAGTGGGCGAACGGGCGGTCGAATCCGCATCGGCTTCGATCCAGCAAACCGTCAACGACCAGCTTCCGAAACTGCTCGACAACTTCGTTCAATCGCACACAGCGCCAGCGGGAAATACCGCCGACGTTCCGTCTGAACCCTCGAATTCATTCAACGGGCGGTACCCAAGCCGCTCGGGAATGACACACTAAAAGGAACTTTGTTATGCGTATGCTCGGTATTATCCTGATTATTCTCGGCGCTCTGGCGCTGGGTTATCAGGGTTTCACATATGTCACCCGTGAATCCATTGTCGATGCGGGACCAGTCCAGATCACCGCCGACCGCGAGAAAACCGTTTGGATTCCCCCGGTCGTCGGCGGTATTGCAGTTGTCGGCGGAATCGCACTGCTGTTGGGTGGCGGACGCAAGTCCGGTGGGTAACACAAGCGGGGCGGTAGCGAACACAACGGTTGTGTTCGCTACCGCCCCGCTTTCATTCGTTCAGTCCCGCTTGAATTCACTTTTGTCGATCTTGAACTGGCCGATTTTCTCCGTCACACTGCGACGGGACAGTCCACTAATGGTGGCACACTTCCCGACATGACCTCGTGTTTTGCGCAGAGCTTTGCGCAGATAACGTTCTTCAAATGCCGTACTGATTTCCGCAACTTGTTGCGGTAAGCTCCGGCTGAGGTCCACTTGCAACAGGTGTTTCGTACCAGAGGTCCGTTGGCCGATGTCGGTCGGTAAATTCGCGGGTTGAATCACGCCGTCACGGGCCGTCACACAGGCTCTTTCGATCGCGTTTTCGAGTTGCCGGACGTTCCCCGGCCAGTCGTTGGCCAATAACACTTGCATCGCCTCGGGGCTAACAACCGGAGCGGGTTGGCCAGGTCGCGCATACTTTTGCGCAAAGTGTGCCGTCAACACGGGGATATCTTCGATCCGCTCACGTAACGGGGGCAAATCCAGGCGGATCACGTTCAAGCGGTAGAATAAATCTTCCCGGAACGTGCCGTCTTTGACCATCTTTTCCAGCGGTCGGTTCGTGGCCGCGATCACCCGCACGTCGATGGGAATCGTCTCCGCTCCGCCCACTCGCTCTAACGTCCGTTCCTGAAGCACCCGTAATAGCTTTACCTGCATCGACGGTGGCACGTCGCCGACTTCGTCCAGAAACAGTGTTCCGAGATGGGCCTGTTCAAAGCGTCCCTTGCGTTGGCTAACCGCCCCGGTGAACGAGCCTTTTTCGTGGCCGAACAACTCGCTTTCGAGCAACGTTTCCGGAACTGCTGCGCAGTTAAGTGGTATGAACGGACCCGACCGGGTGGCCGCCGACGCTTGATGAATCGCGCGGGCAATCTGTTCTTTGCCCGTTCCCGTTTCACCGCCGATTAAAACCGTCGATGTCGTCGGCGCCACATAGCCAATTAGCTCGAAAACGTCATGCATTTGCGGGCTTTTGCTGATGACATTCTGGAAGGTGTGGCGGCCCTGAAGTTGCAGTCGCAGTGCCGCGACTTCGTCTTGAAGTTGGCGCTCTCGCAACGCGCGTTCGATCAATAGGCACAGATGTTGCGGATCAGGTGGTTTGGTAAGAAAGTCGTAAGCCCCCATGCGCATCGCTTGAACGGCCTCGGTGACACCGCCGTGCCCGGTTGAAACGATTACGGTGACGGGGAGCTTGCGGGCCTGAATTTCTTCGAGCAACTTCATGCCACCCATTTTTGGCATTCGGAGGTCTGTGATAACAAGGCTATAGTTACGTTCCGCTAACAACTCCAGCGCCCGAATGCCGTTTTCCGCAACGTCCACTTCCAAACCGAGGGAGAGTTGGATCAACTGCTGAAGCGACGACCGCGTGTCCTCCAAGTCTTCGACGACGAGGACACGCTGAATCGCAGGCGTGCTGATAGGGGTGGATGACATCGGACTCGGAGTAGGCATAAGGCTTCTCATTTTGGGGAAGTAACGATGTAATCGTTTTAGGCAAACGTCGTGCCATCCAGCGTGCAATCCGTTGCGCATTTTGCATCGGATTGCACTGCGACCCTATCGGGGTCGTTGTGAATGGGTGATAGGTTCTTGGGGTGCGCGAAGCGACACCCCAGGTGCAATGGAGAAAAGTATGTGGGGAACGTCGTATTGGGTCACTGGCGTCTGGGTTGTTGCCATTCTGAGCTTGGGTACCAATGTTGCGGTCTCGAATTACAACGTTCAAGTGTTAATCAATAACAACCAAATTGTTTCCGAGTCGATGGCGGTCAAACGGAACCTGGACGACTTGCTCACGGATTTGCTGAACATGGAAACGGGCCATCGGGGCTTCATGATTACTGGCCGCGACACCTATTTGAAACCGTTTGAAGAGGGCGCGACGAACCTGCCGGTACGCTTGACGGATTTGAACCGACTGTTCGGTGACAACCCTGTCAAACTCATGGAACTCCAAGACGTTTCCACGCTGATGACTGCGAAACAAGCGGAGATGAACAACTCGCTCCAAATCTACCGAACCGTTGGCCGTGACGCGGCCCATGAGCAAGTGAAAACCGACCTCGGCAAGAAATTGATGGATCGGGTCCGCGTCGGGGTTCAACACCTGGTAGACCAGGAAAATGTTCGACTGCGGGAACGACAAATCCTGGCCGAAGCCAAGCAGCGCGCGACCGTGGTCACCAACCTCGTGGGTGGCGGGCTGACCATTGGTATGGTGGCGATCGCTTACGTTCTGGTGCGTCGGGAACTGAACCGTCGGTTGAACGCGGAACGGGAAGCCCGATCGAGCTTCGAGAAGTTTCGCACCTTGACCGAAGCCGTTCCGCACATCGTGTGGTCTGCGAACAGTGCCGGGAATGTCGAATGGTTCAACAAGCAGTGGCAGTTGTATACGGGTTTAACGCCCGAGATTGGGTGTGGCTGGGGCTGGTTGGGGGCGGTACACCCGGAAGACAAACCGAAATCCGAGGCGACCTGGCGGCAATCACTTTCCTCCGGCAAGCCGTTTGAAACCGAGTACCGTTTGCGGGGTGAGGACGGGGCCTACCGTTGGTTCCTCATCCGGGCCGTCGCGCATCAGGATTCACGCGGACGAATCACCAACTGGTACGGGACTTCGACCGACATTCATGACCGTAAGTTGCTAATGGCCGAACTTGACGAACAAGTGCAAGCGCGGACGGAGGAACTGCGGTCTGTGGTCGGCCACCTGCGGGATGAAGTCGCGGAGCGTGTCAAAACCGAAGACCAACTCAAGGGTCTCACAGCGGAGCTACGTCGCAGCAACCAGGAACTGGAACAATTCGCGTATGTCGCGTCCCACGACCTGCAAGAACCGCTGCGGAAGATTCAGGCGTTCGGCGATCGACTCCGCACCAAGTACGCGACCTCGATCGAAAGCGGTGGCAAAGAGTACCTGGATGGGATTTGGTCGTCGGCGACGCGGATGCGGCAACTGATTGACGACTTGTTAACCTTTTCGCGGATTAGCGTTAAACCCGTAACCTTCCGCATCGTGGCACTGAACACGTTGTTGGAGGAAGTGATCTCCGACTTGGACGTTCGCATTCGCCAGACGGAGGCCACGATTGAGGTTGAGCCGTTGCCAATGATCGCCGCCGACCCGGTGCAGATGCGGCAACTCTTTCAGAATTTGCTGAGCAACGCCATCAAGTTCCATCGACCGGGGGTGCCGCCTGTGGTGCA
The DNA here is from genome assembly GCA_043716965.1 of Fimbriiglobus sp. Lineage (GTDB taxonomy): Bacteria > Planctomycetota > Planctomycetia > Gemmatales > Gemmataceae > Fimbriiglobus. The sequence continues at coordinate 1,920 of JAYSXU010000044.1, read as the reverse complement.
AATTCGTCACCGAATCCTGGACACAGAATCATCTTGCCTACCCGATTCCGCGTTGGTAACAATCGACGTGATCGACAACGGCATCGGATTTGATGAGAAGTATCTCGATCGGGTCTTTCAAATGTTTCAGCGGTTGCACAGTCGGGATGAATATGAAGGCACTGGCGTGGGCTTGGCCGTCTGTCGTAAGATAGTGGAGCGACACGGCGGCACCATCACGGCGCGGACTCGCCCCGGTGAAGGGGCTGTGTTCACAGTCACCCTGGCCGCCAGTCAAGCCAATTGATCGCAACCCTGGAGACTTCACCCATGACGTATACCAAAAAGCCGGTCACAATCTTGATGGCAGACGACGACGCCGAAGACCGCAAGATGGCACAGGAGGCCTTTGAGGAGAGCCGGTTGGTGAACGACTTACGCTTCGTCAAGGACGGCGAAGAACTGATGGACTATCTGTACCACCGGGGGAATTATTCCGACCCGGCGACGGCCCCGCGTCCTAGCATTATTTTGCTCGACCTGAACATGCCGAAGAAAGACGGCCGGGAATCGCTGATCGAAATTAAACGGGATCCGCTGTTCCGGACGATCCGGATCATCATCCTGACGACCTCGAAAGCCGATGAAGACATTCAACGAGTCTACAACCTCTCGGCCACGTCCTACATCGCCAAGCCCGTGACGTTTGAAGGGCTGATTGATGTGGTGAAAGCGATCGGCAAGTACTGGCTCGAAATCGTGGAGTTACCAGATAATGGGAAGTAGCGCGAATAACGGGCAACCGATTCGGGTTCTCCTGGTCGATGACGATCGAGGCGATTACCTCATCACCCGCGACCTGCTGGCGGACATTCCGTCCGCGTCCTTTGAATTGAACTGGATTCCGAAGTACGAAGACGCCCTCGAAACAATCTGCCGGGGCGGGTACGACATTTACTTGATCGACTACCAACTGGGCGACCGGTCGGGGCTTGAGCTTCTTCGAGAAGTTCAGGTGCGGAACAGCACCGGGCCGATGATCCTGCTCACGGGTCAAGCGGCGACATCAGTCGATCGGGCGGCGATGGAAGCCGGGGCGGTTGATTTCCTGGAGAAAGATCGCCTCGACCCGATTCTGTTGGAACGCTCCATCCGATTCGCGCTTCAGCAGAAGCGGTCCGAAGCCGATCTTGAACGCAAGGTGCAGGAGCGAACCGAGGAGCTAGCCCGCGCCAACGATGCGTTACGGGAAGCGGATCGCCGCAAAGATGAGTTTTTGGCCACACTCGCTCATGAATTACGAAACCCGCTGGCACCGATCCGCAACGCCCTCGCCATCATGCAACTCGCTCCGCGTAATCACACGGCCATTGAGCAAAGCCGCAAGGTCATGGATCGGCAAGTCTGCCACATGGTCCGGCTGATCGACGACCTGCTGGACGTGTCGCGGATTTCCCGTGGGAAGTTGTCGCTTCGCCTGGAACCGCTCGAAATCGCCGACGTGTTGACCACGGCGATCGAGACGAGTCAACCGCTGATCGATAAGGCCGACTTAAAGCTATCGGTGTCTGTTCCCACCACGCCCCTCAAGGTCTTTGGGGACCGAATGAGGTTGTCCCAGGTCTTTGCGAACTTGTTAAACAATTCCGCAAAATATACGGAGCAAGGGGGAACCATTCTGCTTGGCGCTGCGCGGACGGATTCCCAGGTCACCGTTTGTGTTAAGGATAGCGGGGTTGGCATCCCTGCCGATGTCTTGCCCCAGGTTTTCGAGATGTTTACGCAGGTCAATCGGTCTCTTAATCGTGCGCAAGGGGGGTTGGGAATCGGCTTAACACTCGTGCGTCGCATCGTGGAACTCCACAACGGAACGGTCGAAGCCCACAGCGAAGGAATCGGAACCGGCAGCCAATTTACCGTTCGTTTGCCTGTCAACGCCGG
>JAYSXU010000430.1:0-4280 GCA_043716965.1 Fimbriiglobus sp. | reverse complement strand
ACACTCTGGCTTACCGTCTGATGATGCCGTATAATGGCCGCAAATCAGAGTCTGGCGTTTGCGTTTTGCTCGGAGTTCGTGCCATGCGGAACCCTCTCACTTCCCTGTTCGTCGTCTTCTTGCTCGCAAGTAGTGCCGTTGCGCAGCCTGCCGAGGCACCGGCAAAAATTGCGAAATTGATCGACCAACTCGGTAGTCCCGAATTTGCCTTGCGCGAAACGGCCACCCAAGAATTGGCCACAATCGGCGAACCCGCCCTGCCTGCGCTGACAAAAGCGGCATCGTCGATGCTCGACATGGAGGTCACCCAACGGGCCACCGAACTGATTGCCACAATTCAAAAACAAGTCGAGTCCGACCGACTCCTTGCCCCGACACTGGTGGAATTGAGCTTCGTGAACAAGCCCCTCGTTGATGTATTCCGTGAACTGGAGAAGCAGTCGGGGTACCAGATTCAATACCTCGACCCGAAAATGAAGGCTCAAGAGGTGTCCGTCAAAACTACCGGGAAAGTCTCGTTTTGGAATGCCGTTGACGCTCTTTGTGGGGCTGCAAACTTGGACACGTCGGAGGGAAACTACGATGCCGCTCTGAGTCTGCGGTTACTCGGACTGGAACAGAAAATCCAACTCACGCCGAAGAGCGAATTCGCGGTTCTTAGTGAGTTACAAGCCGAAATTGGTCGGGTGAAGCAATTCAGCCGAGGATCGCGGTCGGCAACCTCGCGCACGATCACCTTCTACAACCGGCTGGAAAAGATGGTGCCGCGCTGTGTGTCGAAAGCAGTCTACATCGAGTCGATTCCCTATCCCGCACACGCCAACAAAGATCAATTATTAACGCTATTGCAGGTGACAGCGGAGCCGAAGGTGCAGTTGTTGCGTGTGGAATCGGTGCGGATCACGAAAGCGGTGGATGACAAATCGCAAGCTTTGAACACCATTCCGACGATTGCCCCGATCGTGGCAGCTCCCCCTGATCCCAACGCACGGTTCAACCAAGGACGGGTCAGAGTCATTGTGATTGATGCCGATGGTGTTGCGGTCCCATCCACTCCGGCGGCACCGTTCACCCTACTTCCCACGCAAGCAATCGTGCGCTTTGCTTGCAGGGACAAGCAATCAACGCAAGTGAAAGAACTGCAAGGCTTGGTGCGGGCGACGGTTCGCACACCACAGGAAATCTTCGCCAGTGTCACCGATCTTGACACGACACCCGAGGGCAAAGCGACCGGATCGCACGGTGTGACCATCAAGGTGACAAAACTCCAGACTCCGGAGGCGATGAAGAATTCCGTGATTGACTTGGTCACCGAATTCACAATGGGTGAAGTCCAATTTGGTGACATTGTGGCACCGTTCGACCCGAACGATCTGACCCTGCTGCAAAATGGTGGGTTACGAGGGGGGCGGGGACGAGGGCAGGTTCGACCGGACGAAGCATTCAATACGAAGTACTCCTGTCAAAATGGCCTCAAAGTGCTGGATAAAAACAGTCAGCCATTCGAGGTTGAAACCACGCTAGCAACCCGCAGCTTCACGCAAGGCGGGCGGGTTGCCGAAACCGTCAAACTCACGGTGATACCGACCGATAAGACCCAGGGTTGCCCGGTTACCGTGACAGTCGGCGGTACCCGCACGCGGATCGTGGAGATACCCTTCCAACTCACGAATGTCCCTGTCGTGTCCGCACCCCACGAATAATTCCACCCATGCCAACACCCGATTGGTTGATCCCGGTACTGAATCCACTCGCCGTGATTATCGGCGGAGGATTCGGGGCGTGGGTACGCTTTGCAATTGGCCGCTCCTTTTCAAGGTTTGAGGTCGTGAAGGATTTTCCCTGGCACACGTTCGGGATCAACGTACTCGGTTCGTTCATCCTGGGGCTTGTTGCGGTTTGGTGCAAGGATCGCCCGACGTGGTACCTGCTGTTGGGCACCGGAGTCTGCGGCGGGTTCACGACGTTCTCGACGTTCAGTCTCGAAACAGTGACGCTGATCGAAAAGGACCGTTTGGGGCTAGCAACGGCGTATGTGACGGGATCGGTCGCCGCCGGGTTGTTCGGGATTATGTTGGCAATCAAAATGGCACGGGCCGTGACGCTACCGTAAATTCTGTACAACCGCGACACGTCACCGAGAGTTGCCAGATTACACATGACTTCTCGCAGTCGGGGTAGAGTACGGGTAGGCTGTGAGCTACGATTCATTCGACGAAATCGAATTCCAGGGCGAGTCGCCCGAACGTCTACCGGAGGCGACGATGTACGCCCGGACTACTTTTTTGATCGGGGTGTGGGTGATGATCGTCACGGCATCCGGTATGGCACAAACACCCCCATCCGGCGTTGGCACACCTCCGGTCACGAAGGCCCAAACCGATCTCGATCAGATCGTCGTGTCGATTCTGAAGGAAGTCCACAACCGCGGGGCTGAACTTTACAACCGAGGCGATGCCGCGGGATGTTACCGCATGTACGAAGGCGCCCTCGTCACCGTGAAGGCGTTTCTGGCCCACCGTCCCGCCACGCAGAAAATCATCGACAACGGCCTGACCGAAGTTGCGAAAACCGATGGTGCAAAGATTCAAGCGTTTCGGTTGCACGAGGTGATTGAACAAGTCCGGGGCGAACTCAAAACGGATAGCAAGACACTGGAAGGCAGCACACCGGACCCCATGCCAACAGTCATGGAAGTCATCCCAGCACCCAAGCCGAAAGTGGAGGCTCCGAAACCGCCCGCGACTGACGGTACATTGTCCGGCGCCATCACACTTCTTGGGAAGCCGCTGACGGATTGCGAAGTCACGATCGTCTCCATGACTTTGTCGAAACCGCGTGTTTTCACTGCGAAAGTTGAAGCAGGGCAGTACAAATTCGACGGACCGATCCCGCTTGGGAAATACGTCGTCATCGTCACGGGTTCGCCGACCGAACCGATCCCGGAGAAGTACAAAACGACCCAAACATCGAACCTAAGGGTCGATGTGAAAGCCGGTGGCAACAACTTCGACCTGAACTTGCAGTAGGTTCCTTTTAGCTGATCGTGATTGTGCGACGGGCCAGCCGACTTTCGTTTGCCAAGATTACGCAAATTGCCACAAACATGGTCAGAAACACGGCAGTGTGGCTGCCAAACGTGAGTGACAAATCTTGCCACTCGCCGCCGATTAAACTGGGGCCGACCGTCAGGACTAGGCCCACGACGAACGTGGCAATCAAGTAGCCACGTGTGAACGCGCTATACGGGCGGATGGCAATCGCAGTGGCCAGCACCATGAATGGCAGGATGAGTACGACGCCGTGATGCTTCCAGGTTCGTTCACTGAAGAGCAACATGCCGAGCGCGATTAACGAAAACTCCGCACCAAGCCGCACGCCACTTCGCACGCCAGCAACCCCGTGGACCGGCGTCCAACACAGGGCGACGACGCAGACCACGAACAGCGCTTGGCAACCGCGAATCACCAACCGGGCGCCGCCGGTGCCGATGTCCGTAACGTTGTGGAACTCCAGGCCGTGCGGCTTATGGTCGTCGTCGTCGAACCCGATCACGGACGGCTCGTTCGTCAGCAGCCGAAACGTCAGACCGGGGATCGACTGGTTGGAGTGCTCACTCGTGACTTTTCCGTCGATGATGAACGGTCGCACCATCGTGTCAAACCAACTCTCCAGTAACGTGTTGTTGTGCTGCCAACCCAGGATGGCACCTGGGACGACGAACAACCAAATGCCACACCCGACCAGACACGCCGCCACGGTTTTCCACGCCCGTTTCCACACGAAATACGGCACGAAGAGTGCGGGTGTGACTTTGCACGCGATGGCCAACGACAGCACGAACCCGGCGGTGTAGTCCCACCTCCGCCGAAACGCTTCCAGACTCCCCAGCACCAGAAACGCGATGAAGATGTTGACGTTGCCGTGCGACAAGTCCCCGAGAATCGGGTGCAGGCTGAAGAAGATGGCTAACGTCTTCGCCCAAAGCGGGATGACCGACCCGGCACTTTCACAGATGCGGATCGACCAGATGATCGCAACGATGGCCATCAGCACTTTGAGAAAGAACCACACCATCGCACCGGGCAAGCGATCCAGTTCCGTCAGCGGCCACAGAATTAACGCTTGGATCGGCGGGTTCGGGTAGTTGTACTTGTGGTAAATGTCATCGCCATGTTCCAGCCCCTGAATCTGATCCCGCCAGCGGAGGAACGCGGATTTCGTTTGCGTTCCATCCCGGCTCACCTTGTGAACTTTTTCGGCGTACCGATACGTCGAAG
>JAYSXU010000429.1:0-4283 GCA_043716965.1 Fimbriiglobus sp. | reverse complement strand
AGCCCGGAAATCCGCCAGTGGTTGAAGCAGACCGTCGGCAAGGAAGGCGAAGACCTCTCCCGCCACGACAAGTGGCTCTGCATGATGTACCCGCGACTAGCGCTACTACGCGAGTTCCTGAGCGACGACGGAGTGATTTTTATCAGCATCGACGACTTTGAAGCGCATCGTTTACGATTAGTAGTCGAAGAAATCTTCGGCGCACACAACTTCATCGCTCAACTTGTTTGGGACAAGACGCGGAAGAACGATGCGAAACTCTTTTCTACTGGCCACGAATACGTTCTCCTTTATGCACGTTCAGTTTCCACTCTGAAAGCAAGAAAAACTGTTTGGAGAGAGCAAAAACCAGGCGCACGAGAGATTATTGAGTTCTGGAAACAAGCAAAAACAACACACGCCGACAACATTCATGCAATCCAAGATACTCTACGTGTCTGGTATCGGGAACTTCCGAAGAATCATCCATCGAAAAAGTTAAGTCGTTACAAATGGGTGGACAAGGATGGCCCTTGGCGTGACCGAGACATCTCATGGCCAGGTAGTGGTGGACCTAGATACGATGTTGTGCATCCTAAAACTGGCAAGCCGTGTAAAGTTCCTGAAGCCGGTTGGCGGTTCGCAACTATTGAGGAAATGAAGCGACAAATAGTTGTGGGACTAGTCGAGTTTCGTGACGATCATACGCAACCCCCGTTCCGAAAAGCACATTTACTACCTGTATCTGAGGAATTAGGAGAAGTAGCAGGTCACGCAATGGACGAAGTTGAAACAGAGAATGAGGATGAAGAAGACGATGCTGGTTTACTAGTGATGCCGAGCCTGATCCAAAAGCAGGCGCAGGTTTCTGTAAAACTCCTACGTCGCATCTTTGAGGGGCGGAAAGTATTTCCTAATCCGAAGGATCATGATGTAATTGCTCGCCTGATCCGGTATGTAACTGGCCCAGATGATATAATTCTCGATTCGTTCAGCGGAAGCGGTACAACTGCGCACGCTGTTCTTCAAATCAATAATGACACCGATGAAAGCAATAGGCGATTCATACTTATCGAAATGCTGCCAGACATTGAGATAAACGTAACAGCGGAACGAATCAAGCGAGTAAGCGCAGGTGTTCCCGGCCTACCCGGTCTGGGTGGCGGGTTTCGCTACTGCACGCTGGCCCAGCCGCTGTTCGATGCCCACGGCAACATCTCCAAGGAGGTCACGTTTGCCGATCTCGCATCGCACGTCTACTTCACCGAAACTGGGGAGCCGATCCCGAAGCGGGCGGGCAAATCACCGTTGTTGGGCGTGCATCTGGGGCGAGCGATTTACTTGCTGTTCAACGGCGTACTGGGCGACAAACGGCCCGGCGGCGGCAACGTGCTCACCCACGCCGTCGCCCAAGGGTTACCACCCCACGACGGCCCGCGCGTCGTCTACGGCGAAGCGTGCCGCCTGAGCGCCGCCAGCCTGAGCCAGTACCGCATCACCTTCCGCCAAGTGCCATTTGAACTGAAGGTGGACTGACCATGCACAACCATGCCTTGAAGGAATACCAGCAAGATTCGCTCAATGCCCTGGCGAAGTTCTGCGACGAAGTGCGGCTGACGATCGGGCAGAAGGGCCAGTGGCCGGTCCAGAATGCATTCCGAACCGTGACGGGGCGAAACTACGAAGACGTGCCACAACTTCAAAACATTCCCTACGTCTGCCTGCGGGTTCCAACGGGTGGTGGCAAGACGTTGATCGCGGCCCATGCGGTCGGCGTCGTGGCGAAGCGGTTGGGGCACCAGGACCGGCCGTTGTGTTTGTGGGTCACGCCTTCAACGACGGTTCGGGACCAAACCTTGCGGGGATTGCGTGACCGCAACCATCCCTATCACGCGGCGTTGAAGGAAACGCTGGGTGTGCCGCTGGAAGTGATGACGTTGGAAGAAGCGCTGTCGGCGAACCGCTCGAAAACCGATTCTTGTGCGTTGATTGTCGTGACGACGATTCAGAGCTACCGGATCGACGACGAATCCAACCGGCGGATCTATCAGGACAACGGCTACCTGATGGATCACTTCCAGAACTTACCATCGGCGATGCAAAACGGCTTGGATGTCAACGAACACGGGCGGGTTCCGTTCTCGTTCGCCAACGTCATGAAGCTACGCGGCCCCATTGTCATCATGGACGAAGCCCACAACGCCCGGACGAAGACATCGTTCGATTCACTCGCCCGCATGGGGCCACTCGCGGTGCTGGAACTGACCGCCACGCCGATTCAGGAACACAACCCCGCGAAAGACATCTATGCCAGTAACGTGCTTCACGCGGTGTCCGCGTTGCAGTTGAAGCGGGAGGGCATGATTAAATTGCCCGTCGATCTGGAGTCGCGCAAAGACTGGCTAGACGTGTTGGCCGTGACGGTGGAAAAGCGAACGATGTTGGCGGCACGGGCGGCGGCGTTTGGCAAAACGAGTGGCCGGTTCATTCGCCCGATTGCGTTGCTGCAAGCCCAACCCAAGAACAAGAACAAAGAAACCCACACGACGGACAAGGTGAAGGCGGCGTTGGTTGAAAAGCTGAACGTGCCAGCGGAGAGCATCCGCATCGCCACGGGGGAACACGACGACTTGGGCGTCGAAGACCTGAGCGACCCCGCGTGCAAAGTCGAGTACATCATCACCGTGGAAAAGCTGCGGGAAGGGTGGGATTGCCCGTTCGCGTATGTCCTAGGGTCGGTGGGCAACGTCGCTACGGAAACGGCCGTGGAACAGTTGCTCGGGCGGATCCTGCGGATGCCGCACGCGACGCCGACGGGCGTCCCCGAGTTGGACCGGGCCTACGCTGTGGTGCAGAGCGACGACGTTGCCAAGACGGCATCAAACTTGGCCGACAGCATGGTATACCGTTGCGGGTTTGACCGGGAATCGGTGAAGGACGTGTTTCGCGTTCATCGCCAAGCGGACACCCGGCCTTCGTTGCCGTTCACCGCGATTCCCGTTTCTGCACCGCCGAACCTGTCGGACCTTCCCCCAACAATTCAGGCGAAGTTGAGCTACGAACCGGAATGGCAAACGATCACGGTCCACACGCCGTTGACCCGTGATGATGCCCAATCGCTACGGGACGTGCTGCCGTTGATTGTGGACAAAGCCGCCGTCGAAACTTACTGGCAGGAAGAACGCGACATCGGAACAGCACCGAAGAAGCTGGACCAGTACGCCCCGCCGTTTCGCGTTCCACAACTCGCCGTCCGCGACGGCCAACAACTGTTCCGGTTCGAACCGATCGAACTGGACGAGTTCGACTGGGGCTTGCAGGGTTGCGATGCGAAGTTCGCCGAAACGGAGTTCTCCGGGCAGTTTCACATCGGCGATCGCGTTCTAATTGACGTAACGGGCCAAGGCGCGGTTAAGGTGGGCGGCGTGGAGGAAGTCATCGTGCGGCAACAATCGCTGTTCATTGCCGACGACCCGTGGGAGAAGGCGGAACTGGTCCGCTGGTTCGACAAGGAACTGCACCGCGGCGGCCAGAACGCCGGGCTGTTGGCTGCGGAATCGCAAGCGTGGCTAAACCGCTTGGTGGACTTCCTGACGACCGAACGCGGCATCAGCATGGCAATCCTGGTACGCAAGCGGCACGAACTAGCGAACCTGATTTACCACCGGATTCAGGACCACGGGCGGCACCAAGTTCGCGTAGCCGCGAACACGCTATTCGCCGGCGAAACCGGACGCCGACTGGAGACGACGGATGAATTGCCGTTCGTGTTGTCGGAGGAACGGTACGCACCGTATGGGAACTACTCGGGCACGTTCCAATTCGCCAAACACGCCTTCGACAAGGTCGGGAAGATGGGTGACGAAGAGAGCCAGTGCGCCAAAAAGATGGACGACCACGGCAAGGTGAAACGCTGGGTCCGGAACTTGGAACACGAGAGCACCAGCGGGTTTAGCCTGCCGTTGTCACCCGGTCGCTTCTTCCCCGATTTCCTCGCCGAACTGAACGACGGTCGCATTGCCATTGTAGAATACAAGGGGAAACATCTCGCCCGCAACCCGGACGAACTTCACAAGAAAGCCGTGGGCGAAATGTGGGCAGCCCGCTCAAACGGGAAGTGCGTGTTCGCGTGGGTGGTGGATCGGGATTGGACGACGCTAGAAGCACGATTGAGTACAAGAGGGTAGAATGGGGCGGCGGAAAAACCCAATTGATTTTGGCAAAATCGGTGGTGACCAATGGGCGGAAACGGAAGCGGAAACTGGTATCGGTGGCAGGGGAAGAAACCGACCGTCGAAGGGTCG
>JAYSXU010000428.1:0-1450 GCA_043716965.1 Fimbriiglobus sp. | reverse complement strand
AAAAGTCGGCGTGTCGTGCTGAAACACGTCACGCCGAAACGATCAGTTGTTACCCGATGAACAGCCCGCCGTTGAACTCGGTGAACGGGTCGTAGGTGGCGAAGACTTTGGGCGTCCCGTCGATAGGGATCGTCTTGCCGGCGTAGGTTGTGACGCGGTTCTGTGCGCCGCTCCCGGAGCCGGTGACAAGGTCGGCGCGGTTGTCGCCGTCCAGGTTGGATATTGCTACTCGCACACCGCCGCGATTCTCGGGATCACCGGCGAAGAAGTTGGCGAGTTGGCTCTGGCGGCCGGATTCGTTGGCCAAGGCTTGACCCGATAGTGCGAGGACACGCGGGCCGCCACCAGGGCCGGCACCGACAATCATGTCCGCTTTCCCGTCGCCGTTGAGATCGCCGGATGTGATGTAGACGCCGTTCCGTAACTCGGGTTCAAAGGCGAAGAAGTCCGCGAACAACCGGGCGGGGGTGCCGCCTAACGATCGGCTGTCGAACGCGGCCACGCGGGGGCCGCCGCCGAACCCGGCTGCGACCAAGAGATCGCCCAACCCGTCCCCGTTCAAATCGCCGATTGCGGCCCGCGCTCCGCCGCGGAATTCCGTGTCGTCGATCCCGAAGAAGTCCGCGATTTGGGTGAAGCTTTTCCCGTTGAACACCCGAATCCGTGGCCCACCGCCTTCGTCCGGGGAGATCACGAGTTCCGGAACACCGTCGCCGTTGACGTCCCCGGTTGCGACGTACACCCCGCCGGTGAAGCTGTCTTCAAACGGCTGGATTTGGAACAGGACGGCTTGGGTCACGCCGTCCAGAATCTGAACCAACGTGACCACACCAGGGCCGGTGCCGACGACCATGTCCGCGACACCGTCCCCGTTAAAATCACCCGACGCGACCCGGACGCCGCCGGTAAAGCCGGCACCAAATACGGGTTTGCTGAACGCGAGGGTTCCGTCCGGGTTCCGCACTTGAATCTGGTTACCAACGCCGTTGCCGACCGTGACAATCCCGGTCTTGATGGCCGGTAACGCGCCGTTCAGAGCAAACGTCGCCGTGGCCGGTGCCGACGCGGCGCTGGCATTGGCGAAGTCGTCTGTCCCGGCTGCGGGCTTCACGGTCACAGTCGTCGTGCCGCTGCTCGTTAGCCCGGTCACCGTCACCATGTAACTCGACCCACTGCCGGTCACACTGGCGACAGGCGTGCCGCCGGCCGTACCGGTCACTACAAGATCGGACGCATCAAACCCGGCGACCGCGCGGGAGAAATTGACCGCGAAGCGGACCGGCAACGCATCGACGACGCCGACCGAATCGAGCGTCGGAACCACACTGACTGCGGGGTTAGTGTTGTCGAATTGGACGGCTGCCAGTGTGCCCGCTGCGTTCGGAACCTTCAGGGCGTTCAACACGGCACCAACGGGGACGGTGACCGTGACGTTGCCTGACGCAATCGG
>JAYSXU010000427.1:0-4299 GCA_043716965.1 Fimbriiglobus sp. | reverse complement strand
ACGCGGTCGAAGCGGGTACCGCACGGTTCGATATGTTGGCCCTCGACCAGAAGACGAGTTTATCGAACCACCCGGACAAAGCGATCGCGGCCAGAGCCAAGAAGATTCTGGCTCTGGGCGGCGGGCTACCCGATGCGAATCGGCAAAAGGTGATTGACGAGCATCACCCGATTCTGGCCAAAACCGGGGACGTTGCCAACGGCAAGAAGATGTTCACCACCCACTGCGCGAAGTGCCACAAGCACGGCGCCGAGGGGCTAGTGATCGGCCCGGATCTGACCGGCTTCGCGGTTCACCCGAAGGAAGAAATCTTGATCGCGGTCCTCGATCCGTCCCGCAGTGTCGAAGGCAACTACAAGTCCTACACCGCGAAGACGATCGACGGCAAAGTCGTCACCGGCTTGCTGGCCGCCGAGTCCCGGACGACCGTGGAACTGCTCGACGCGGAGAACAAGCGGCACACGATCACCCGCGACAACATCGACGAACTGACGGAGTCCACGAAGTCGCTGATGCCCGAAGGGTTCGAGAAGCAAATGAAGCCCGAGGAAATCGGCGACCTACTCGAATTCATGACGCAGAAGGGCAAGTACGTGCCGATTTCGCTCGACAAGTTTGCCACGATCGTCAGCACGAAAGGCATGTTCTTCGAGGAAACCGGGACTGCCGAGCGGATGATTTTCCCGGACTGGACGCCAAAAACCTTCAACGGCGTGCCGTTCATTTTGACCGATCCACAGGGCGACAAGGCGAAGAACGTCATCCTGCTGAACGGCCCGAACGGCAACATCCCGCCGACGATGCCCAAGAGCGTAATGCTGCCGTGCAACACCAAAGCCGCAGCGATTCACCTGCTGTCCGGGGTCGGCGGGTGGAACTTCCCCAACGGAACGCGCGGGTCGGTCAGCATGATCGTGCGGCTGCACTACGCCGACGGGAAGTCCGAAGACCACCCGTTGCGAAACGGCGTTCACGTCGCGGATTACATTAACCGAATTGATGTGCCGGAATCGCAATTCGCGTTCGCCCTTCGCGGCCAACAGATTCGCTACCTGAGCGTGAAACCGAAGCGGGCCGACGTGGTCAAGTCAATCGAGTTGGTCAAAGGCGCCGATGCCAGCGCCCCGATTGTGATGGCCGTGACCATCGAAACGCCGTGATGAATTGCACGAACCGGGGAATCAGTTCCCCGGTTCGGTTGCGATTAACTCGTCGAACAGCACGTCAAATCGCTTCTCAATGGCGTTGTTGTCGAACAGCGTGGCGTAGCGGTGTTGGCCCCGGTTGATGTGGGTTTCTCTTGTGTTCGCTTGCGTCATTAGAACGTGCATCTGCTCCGCAATCTGCTTGGGGTCGGCGTTGGCGTACAGGGCAGCGTCGCCGCCTGTGAATGGCACTGCCGCGTTGGGCACCGCGACAACCGGCAGCAGTAACCCCATCGCCTCCACGAGCGGCACGCAGAAGCCTTCATGCAAGCTGGTGACGAGGAGCATATCGGCAGTCAAGTAAAGCGCCTTCAACTGTGGCACCGTAATCTTGCCGGTCACCATGACGTGCCCTTCCTGACCACTGTCGCGGATGACGGCATCGACTTCGACGGCGTGTTCCGGAACGGGTCGATCGCCGACGATAATCAACCGGGCGCGGCTCTCGAACGTCTTGCGGTACTCCGCAAAAGCCTGCACCGCGAGGGGTATGTTTTTGTTCGGCACCAACCGCCCGACCAGCAGAATGTTCGTGGCCCAATCGTCCAGCCCGTTCACCGCGCGAAAGTCCGGTTCGGCAAGTAGCAGTTGGTCCGCTTGGTGAAACGGCGGCAGCTCCGCGACCGTGCGACCGGGCGACAACTCCCGGACGTGGTTCGCGTTGAACTCGGAGTCCGCCCAAATGTGCGCGTCGGTGCGGGCCAACCGGGACACCTCCCGAATGCCTTGCTCGCAGCCTGCCGCTACTTCACTGTTGAGGTGCTTGAAAAAGTGCGGCGGGGTGACGTTGTGGTACTTCACCGCCTTGCGGCACGGCAACTTTTCGACCGCCTTCACCGCCCAATCGCAACCGATCGAGTGGTGATAAATCAGCACGTCGTCGGGGCGGGTCAGGGTGCGTATCAAATCGTCCGGCCCCTTCACCGGCTCATTCACTTGGCAATTCCACGCGAAGAACAGCACGTCGTGCCCCTTCTGGCGCAGGACACGCGCCATGCCGAAGACATCGTTGCCGACGGCATCACCATCAACCAGGGTGGGCAGTGCGATTCCGATGCGCATGGGGTTTAACTCAGGGAGGAAGGCCCACGAATGATCATTCGTGGGCTTTGGCTGTCTCGGATAATAACCCCTGTTTGCGCAGGGCGTTCACCAGTTGTTGCCCGGCGGCTTTCCAGGTGAAGTTTTTGGCGCGGGCGGCGGATAGGGCGCCGAGGCGTTCGGCTTCGGTGCGGTTTGCGTACACGGCACGCATCTGGGCAATCATTGCGTCTTCGTTCGGCTCCGCCCATTGGCCGGTGTAAATGTCGTTGCGAACGCTAACAAGTTTGTAATCGACCGCGTAGCCGATACCCGGATCGAAGAACGCGGTCAGGCCACTGTGGCAAGGCGTGACGAGCGGTCGCCCGCACGCCATCGCTTCGATTAAGTGTAAGCCGAAGCCTTCGCCGAAGCTGCCGTTGACGTAGGCAGTCAGGGAGCGGTACCAGTCGGCCAGTTCGCCGTGCGGCAACACCGCGCGGATCACGTCGATGCGGGGGTCGTCGTAGGTTTCCACGCTCGGCGAACCGGGACTAATCTTGATGCGGATTTTCACGTCCTCTTCCGTCGGGAACGCCCGGCGGAAGAGGTCGATGACCCACTGGGCGTTCTTGCGAAGTCCGCCTGCGGTCAGTGCGCCGGCGGTGCCAAACGTGCAGACCTCCGGGAACTTCCCCGAGGGGTGATAGACCAACGGGTCGAACCCGAGCGGCGCGACGGCGAGCTTCGTGGTGATCCCGTCGGCGCGAAAGCAATCCGCTTGCCACTGGCTGGGGACGATAATCAGGCCCGCTTTGTTGAGCTGCGGAACCCACTTTGGGTCGAGGCGATCGGTTTCCCACATCGTGTAAGCAGCACTGGCTTCATCCAGACCGAACCGTGGCACGAGGAACGGCGGCCCGACCGCGAGCATCGGGTCGCCGGTACGTCGTGGCATGATGGGCGGCAACAACGACGGCGGCACGAGGTCCGACCGGACCACGGCGACGGGGTGCATTCGGAGTTCGGCACCGGCGGACGGCAAGCCCTTCAACAGTGCGAACGTGACGTGATCGTAGCCTCCAATTCCCCGAACGTCCGCCGCAAGGTAAAGTGTCTTGCCGGGGATGATCGGCGCCTTGCCGACGCGGGTGCGGTCGAGCAGCGGGCGGTCGTCGATCGGGTAGACGAGGATCGGTGCCAACACCGTGTGGTGTTCGGGCGGCACGGTGCCAACGGCCCATTGGCCGAGCGCCTTGGCACTCAATTCGGGTGGTACGGCATCCGAGAGGTTGCGTGTTTTGGTCAGCCAAACTCGTGGCACATCGGCATCAATTTCCGTCGGTAGTCCGGTCGTGAACCCGCTCGCCACGCGGCAGCCGATGAGGTCCGCCTCTGGGTTCCGCTTCAACTCCTCGGCGATGCGAAATAACGCCTGTTCTGCCAATTCCATACCGGGTGGCAACACGATCAGCCGTTCGCAATCGGTTCCCGAAACCGCTCGTGCAATGGCACTGGCACGCCCCGACCACTTCGGCACACGTATGATCGTAACCCGTGGGTCCGTGCCAACGAGTCGTTCGAGATGGTGCATCAAATCATTACTACCGGACGCGGCGATGAGCAGTTGCCAGTGCGGGTACAGTTGTCGCCGAACGGAGTGGGCAGACATGCGGGCGGGGTCGAGTTTGTGGTTGTCGATTGGCAGTAGAACCGCAATGGGCGGTGGGGACGACATGGCATCGACGGCGTGGCGAATCTTGTCCGCTTCCTCAGCCGGTAAGGCGTGCCGACGCCACCAGGCGCCGTTCACCTCGCCGACTTCGACCGTGCCCAGTTGCATCCCACGACTGTCGGTCAGTCCCTTAAAAAGCTTCGCACCAAACTCGCTGAACTTCCCCTTGAGTAGCATCCGCCCGCCCCGCAACAACGCCGGACCGAAACACCGATAGGCCCGCGTGAGTCGCACTTTTTCTTTGAACGCCCGCGCCACGATTGCTGTGCCGGAGATTGGCCGCACGCCAAACGTATCGAGCTTCAGCGTGCCTTCCGCGTGCCAGATGTCGAGCCGCAC